>JACZVN010000012.1 GCA_022572625.1 Patescibacteria group bacterium
CCTGTGGTGGCGACGCCGGATGTGTTGGTGTGCGGGGCGGGGCTGTCCGGGATCGGGGCGGCGGTTTCGGCGGCACGGGGTGGGGCGCAGACGATGCTCGTTGAGCGGAACGGGTTTTCCGGTGGGTTCTTTACGGCGATTATCGGGTCGGCATTCGATGGGTTTGTGGACGAGCGGACGGGGGAGCCCGTCGTAGGTGGGATCGTTTTCGAAATGCTCGAACGGTTGGGTGTTATTCAACCGGGTGAAGGGCCGAAGCTGCGATACAATGTGAACGGTGATTTTTCCTTCGTGGAGATGCACCCGGACCGCGTGATTCCTCGTTGTGATCCTGAGCGGTTCAAGCGAGCGTCGGACGATATCCTTGAAGAGGCGGGTGTCGACATTCTGTATCACACGCAGGTTGCTGATGTGGTTACGAAGAATGGTCGTGTCGATTCGGTTATTGTCAGCAATAAGGCGGGTCTGGTTGCCATTCAACCAAAGGTCGTGATCGACTGTACCGGGGATGGAGACGTGGCTGCGTGGGCGGGTGCGGAGACGGAGATCGCCGAGTCGCTGCAGCCGATGAGTCTGCATTTTCGTATTGCTTATTTGAATCCTGGTTTTGAACTTAAAAAATTTATAAGTAATAAATTAAATACTATGCAAGAATTTATCATTACTATTATTAAACAAAACGCAATTGAAGTTATCTGGATTGTTATTCTATTCTTTTTAGGCCGATTAGTTTTAAAATTAATCGTCAAGCGGCTGGCCAGGATCGTTGATGACGGGGATGACGCGCATTCTTCCCAAGCAGAAAAAAGAGCGGAAACTTTGAGCCGCATTCTTGTCTCAATCGGAAATGTTATTATTTACGCCGTTATTTTATTTATGGTTTTAAATTTGTTCGGCGTTGATATCAGACCGATTTTGGCCGGCGCGGGAATTATTGGGCTGGCCATTGGTTTCGGCTCTCAAACATTGGTCAAGGATTTTGTTTCCGGACTTTTTATTTTAGTTGAAAATCAATATGGCATTGGCGATACAGTAAAAATAGGTAAATCCGAAGGGAAGGTTATTAGAATTACCATGCGTTCCACTGTCTTAAAAGATAAAGAAGAAGAAATCCATTATATATCAAATGGATCAATCAAAAATGTAATCAATATGTCTCAGCAAAAAAAATCTTCGTAAAATATTTAGATTATTTTTACAGAGCTAAATTATATAATTATATCTATGGCAAAAAGAAACACCGGAGTCGGAAAGATGAGAAAGACTCATTCAAAAAAAACTAAAAAAAGGCTGGCGATAAAGTATGAAATGTTGGCAAAACGGGCCAAAAAAAAGCGCAAATAAGTCTATTTTTCAAGACCGAGTCAAGGTCAAAAAAATTTATTTCGTGACCGAATCACTGTCTGGCAACAGGCAGGCTATCCATGGAGCAGCGAAAATAATTGATTCGCAGGCTGCTATTTTTTTATACCCTTCATAAAAGTTAAAAGTTTATTTTATAATATGAATTTTTTATTAAATAAAATTAGAGCGGGCGTAAAAAAGCCAAATACCATTGTAGTTATTTTGCTTGGTTATTTGATAGTGGTGATTGGTTTAATGATGGCAAAAGGTATATTTATAACCCCGGACAGACTTTTAATATTTATTTTATTTGCGGCGCTCGTGATGGGCCGCTTGAGGGGATTTATTAGAGACTGGATTCCATTTGTTATTCTAATTTTAGCCTATGAAATGCTGCGGGGATTTGCCGATAATACTGGAATTTCTCTAAATATGGCAAATCTCGTAGCTTGGGAAATTGGTATTTTTGGCTTTATTCCGACTGAATACTTGCAACAAAAATTTTATTATTATAATTCATTGAATTGGTATGATTTTACTGCCACGATTATCTATTTTCTTCATTTTCCATTACCAATTTTAGTCGCTTTTTTCTTTTGGATAAAAAACAAACACCAATATTATAAATTTGTGACCGCTTTAATTGTAGTTTCGTTTGCCGCTTTTATCACCTTTGTCCTTTTTCCAGCGGCCCCTCCTTGGTATGCTGCAAAAGAGGGGATTATTTCAGTTCAAAAAATTGTAAACACAGTAATGGATCAACTAGGCTGGAATCGGAATCTTACGTATTATTATTCACATTTAAATCCCAATTCTGTGGCGGCCATGCCTTCTTTACATGCAGCTTATGCTTGGTTGGCATTCTTATCATTAGCTACCTTTTCTAAAAAATATGGAATATTATTTATTATTTATCCGTTTTTATCATGGATTTCAAGTATTTATCTTGGCGAACATTATGTCATTGATATTATTATTGGCGTTTTGTATGCGAGCGCAGTCTATTTTATGGTCTATCGACTTCAATGGATTAAACTATGGAAGTCATAATTTAAATTTAAAATCGATTTTTCCCAGTAAGAGCTTCGCCTCGTTTTTTTTAAAAATTTTGTTATAATAGGAGAGTAACGATAATTAGTTAGATAGATTAAATTTTTTATGGAAATTATAAAACCTCACCCTAAATTTATTCGTTTGTTTTTCTTTTGGTCTGGTGTCATTGCCACTTTGGCCTACCGCATTATTATTATTTTAAATTTTTATGATCCTTTATGGGTAAAAATTTCCTGGTATATTGGAACAATCGGTTTTAGTATTTATTTTTGGCACCGTTATAATATTCAAAAAAAACGAGCCGAATTGGTCTCGGATTATAAATTAATTGAAGTCGTTGATCAGAATTTTCAGCTTGAAAAAGAACAAAAACAAGCCCTACTTTATCTGGTTAAAACTAGTTTGACTTCTAAATCAAGATGGAATTCAATGTTTATCTTTTTACTTTCTGTTTTAGCCTTAATAATCGGCATTATTATGGATGTTATAAAGTTTATTTAAGGATATTATGAAGAAAGAAACTCAGTCAAAAATAGCCCAAAAATGGCCTCATTATTTAGTCTTGGTCCGTCACGGTGAATCAATCTATAATGAAGAAAGAGAATTGGTTAACCGGGGTGTTTTAAAAACCTATAGTACTAATGTTAAAGAAGTGCGTAATGCTGATATTCCTCTTTCCAGTCGCGGTCAGAAACAGGCGAAAAAAACCGCTCTTTACTTAAAGAAAAAGTATCAAAATTTTGACTTAATTTTTACTTCGCCTTTTAAACGAGCCTATGATACGGCCAGAATCATCAGCCGCCAATTTGGTCAGACTAAATTTATTGTTGAAGAACGAATCAGGGAAAAAGAATTTGGCATTGCTGATGGATTAACTCCAGATGAATTGAAAACTATTTTCCCTTATGAATATAAACGGAAGCAGAAAGAAAAAAAGTATTATTATCGACCGATTGGTGGAGAATCATATCCTGATATTAATCTACGTCTTTGGGCCTTTTTAAATACGTTAGTTCGAGAACACTCGCAAAAAAATATTTTAGTGGTTTCTCATTCGGCAATGATGCTGGGCTTTCGCAAATTACTAGAAAAATTAAGTGAAAAAGAATTGTTAAAAATTGACCAGGAAGATGATATTAAAAATTGCGCGATTATATCTTATTGTTTTGATCCAAAATTAAAACCAAAGCCCAAATTAAGACTTGATCTTTATAATAAGATCGCCTGGTAAATTACGGTCAATCAGACTAAAATAGGCTAAATTAAGCCTATTTTTTATTGACAAAACCCAAAAAAAATGCTAAGATTTAAACTAATAGTTCTTAGACAATAAAAAGGAGATAAAAATTGGATCTATTTAGTATTATAGGTTTAATATTAATTGGTATAAGTTTTTTAATTTTTGTTATCTGGATTATTTTTCCTGATTTAGCTATGAAGGGAATAATGAAATATAGTATTAATTCCTTTATAATAGAAGCAGAAAAAATGGGTCCAATTGAAACAAAAGAAAAAGACAGAATTTTTATAGCTGGTGATATTGATCAAGCTAGAATTAGCAAGGTTATTATGAAAATCAAGTTCTTAGAAAGCGATGATAGATTTTCTAAAATACAAATTTGGCTTTATTCAAATGGAGGTGAAATTCTGGCGGCTCAAGCCCTTTGCCAAGTAATGGAAGAATGCAAAAAACCGGTTGAAATTGTGGCTTATAAGGCTTATTCAGCGGCGGCCATAATTCTAGTTTGTGGAACAAAGGGCAGAAGATTTGCTCGCTCAAAATCAAAATTCTTTATCCATAATACTACCTATCCATTAAGTCGAACTATTAATATAAAAATAGGATTACTTAGTTTTACCGATTACCTTAATAAAATAATTGGTAAATTACTAGCTGAAAAAACCGGTCAACCGTTGAAAAAAATACTTGAAGATTGTAAAAAGGAGACTCATTTTACGGCTCAAGAGGCGCTTGAATACGGATTAGTGGATAAAATCATTTAAAAAGTGGCAGCATAATCAATGTGCCACTTTTTTATTATTTTTATTTGACTAATTTTTATAAAAAATAAAGGGGGCTGAAAATTCAGCCCCCCACCTGTGTCACTTTATCCGCGCCGAGTCATGCTTCCTTAGTTAAGCTACTTCGCATTGAGCTAACCTGAGTCAAAACTCGCGCCTCGTTTGGAAAAGTGTGCTTTCATAGCTACACCTCCTTTTTCGGTTTTTTGATTTACCGACAACGAATTACTTTCCCTTTAAAGACAAACCTTACCTCAAAGTAGGACTTCATCTCAAGGAGATATTATTATAACATAAAGAAATAAAAAAGTAAGACCGCTTGACGTGAACCTAAATCTTGACTTTTTACTCAAATCTGCTAAACTTAAAATAATCAAGTAAAAAGTTCTTTAAAATCAAAATAACTCAGAAAAAGTAGGAGAAAGTAATGAAAAACAATAAATATTTTGTCTGCCTTTTAATTATAATTTTAAGCCTAATTATTCCGGTTACAATGAGCGCTCAACCAATCCAGGTTGATATCCCTTCATATGTATTATTGACTCTTGTGACGCTAGATTCAGGTCGAACTGTCAGTCAAGCCAATTCAATTCTTATTGATGTCAATGATGGATTATTAATAACCAATGCTCATATCATCGAGTACGGTCAAATAAATTACATTGGAGTAAGAATTTTTAATAAATGGCAGTTTGCCAGGATAAGAAGTGAATGGATTAATTGGCAGGCCGATTTAGCCATAATTCAGCTTAATCTTAATCAAATAGACTCTTTGCCACCCGCAGCCGTTTTAATGTCAGATACGTTATCATTGGGTGATCCAGCCGTGTTTAAAGGATATTTAGAATCTGAAACCGCTGACGGTAAATTATTTTTTCGTCCTGTTTTAATCAATACCTTAATTAGAAAAAAAGATGCTCGGTATGGAGAAATTAGTTCGGAAACATGGGCTGAATTCATGAAATTTAGAGTAAGCACTTCTAGAACTGAAGAGCCACCATGGAAAAAATTATCTATGTTGTATCGAAATTATCTGATTTTGGAAGCAACGGTTCAAATTAGAGAGATGAAACAAAAAATTCATGACGACTTAAGTGGATTAGCCTTGATTAATAAGAACAGTCAGGTAATAGGAATTTCAAGTAAATTATTTAAAGCAGGAACATTAGCTACTGCTATTCCGGCTTTTGAAATTGAAAATCTTTTAATTAAGGCCAAATTTGACTTAATGATAGAAGAACTTAAAGCTGAATTTAAAACATCAGACAATGATTCAAATTAAGAATAATAAAGCTCCGCCCATAGCAAGCGGAGTTTTATATTTAAAATATTGACTTTTCGCTCAAATCTGCTAAACTAAGGATAATCAAGTAAAAAGTTCTTTAAAACCAATATTCCAAGGAGAATGTAATGAAAAAACAAAGAATGATTGCGACGTTTATTATATCCCTAGGTTTGATTATAGGTTCATGCGTTTTTTTACCGCAGAGTCCAGTTACAATTTCTGATACCCAGGCTTTACCGACTTACATTATGCCTATTTATACCACTACTGATACCAGTCAATACATATCTTTAGGCAATGCTTTTCTGATTGATTCAGAAAATAGATTATTTGCCACCATGGCCCATCAGTTTGATTGGCCAGGAAAGATGACTACTAAGATATGGATTTTTAATAAATGGTATTTAGTGAAGGTAAAAGAAGAATGGATTAATTGGGATGCTGATATAGCCATTGTCCAATTTATCACTAATAAAAATATTAAGCTGCCAAGGGCCGGATATTTAAAAAATGGTCTTTTAGAAAGAGAGTCAGTTATCAATGTTAAAGGATATCAGCATGATGGAAAAAGCACTTTTAAAAAATTAGGACTCGATCCTCATTCATTAAAAGGTTTAGTGTTAAATCCAAGCGCCTACTGGAGTAATCCAGTAGAAATGGCTAAGGTAAAGATTCGTCAGCTTGAAGGTGAAACTATTTCCAAGGGGGATCGTTCTTACCTTTATATGAATTATATCTATTTTTCATTTGAAACTAAGCAGGAATCCTATGCTAGTCTAAGTGGCTCTCCGGTACTACAAGATGAATATATTGTTGCGATACTTTCAGCTGCCGGTGACAATGGATTAGCTATTCCGGCTTTTGAAATCAGCAACCTTTTAGAAAAAGTCAGAGATGAGCTTAATCAATCCAAGGAAATTAAAAATTAAAAACCCCGTTAAATTAATAATATAACGGGGTTTTAAGTTTAGACATTGTCATGGTCAACGATCGCAATAATTGAATATATATCTTTAATTAGATAGTCTGGTTCAGCCGCTTTTAGTAACTCCTCTGATACAAAACCATTTAAAAAAGCAATTGATTTAACACTGGCTTTTTTAGCGTGACGAATATCAGATGGAGCATCACCAACATAAAAACAATTAGCTGGTGAGATTGAATATTCTTTAAGAAAGATTTGAATGTATTTAGCTTTATTAAATACATGAAAATATGAATCAGAAAAATACTTTTCAATTTCAAATTTTTTCAAAAGTGGGACGGTCAACTCTTTTTTTTGGGTAGTAATCATTCCCAAAGAAAAACCCTTTACTTGACATTCGTTTAAGGTACTAATAACGCCTGGATGAAGTTCAGCTGGATGAACATGTTGATTATAATAGGCTTCATATATTTCATTGAGACGATCACGGCCAGCGGTAATTCCTCGAGAGGTATAAATTTTTAAATAATCACCTTCAATTTCTGCAAAATATTTATCTTTCGTCGGTGGTTTTTTATTAAAAAAACGAAATACTTCTCTCATGGAATTTAGAAAAACAGAGGTATCATTTAAAATCGTACCATTAAAATCAAACAGGACTAGTTTGGATTTATTCAATTTATAATCTCCTCTTTATTTTTTGAATGATCTTTTTTAAGAATAGCAAATTATCTAAAAAAGTCAATCCTGGCTAATTAAAAAATTAAAACCTTATTATACTATTAATTTATAATGGGGTTTTTTATTATATAAATTGCAAGAGGGCTGCCTGTTTCTAGCAGCCCTCATAGGGAATACTCCCAACCTTTACCTCGGAATTTCCGAGGATCTCTATAGCCTAGTTTTACCAGGCTTACTGTGATGGCAGTTCCCCTGTCTGATCAAATCTTTTTGCGGATCAACGTCCATGATTTTGGCCAAACAGTGCATAACCATACGTGCTTAAGAAACCGCCCGGTCACAGTATTAAAAGTATAACATACACAAAAAATAAAGTCAATAATAAATTTGGGGACTAAAAAACTGTGAGGTCTTGCAATTTAGCTTTAAAATGTTAAAATTATGGGCAAGATGAACAGATTTATCCCACTACAAAAAGCTAAAACTGATTTTCAACCTAAATTAGAATTACACCGCTCGCTGGCTATTTTTGGTATTGTGACTATTATTGTCTTAATTGTCCTGTTTATCAGTGGAGCCATTATTACCACAAAAAACAATCAATTACTAATTAATCCTTTGGCTGGAGTTTTTAAGGAAAAAGAACAGGAAGTACAATTTAATATTAAAAAGCATATTATTCAGTCCGGTGAGGTATTTTCTAATTTAACCGCCAGCCTAGGATTCACGGCTGAACAAACTCAAGAAATTTTCCAAAGTTCACAGGAAGTTTATAATTTAGCTAATATTAGAGCCGGGAATAGCATTCAGGCTTTTTTTGATCCGCAAACTAATGAATTTAAAAAAATGGTAGATGACATTAGGGCTGTAGAATTAGCACTAGGCTCTAGTGAAATCGGTATTTCAAATAAGGTTATAAAGAATCGCCAGTTTACCAGGTCTCTTTTTGTAAAATAAATAGTAGGTAAGAAAGTCAGTCGTACTAACAGTGCCTCCACTGTTGACTATTTGTTGCAGCTCAGTGCGTGAAGGGTAATTAAGCAGTTCTTGCTTCTCATGCGAATCATAAAAATCGACATCAATATTGATCGGATCTTGGATGGTTACAACGGTCGTCATGTCGGCCCTTTCCTATGGAGTTCGCGTGTGTGATTCATTCGTTTCGTATTTCGCCAAATTTGAAATGAAAACACATGGTAATTTTATACCACATCGACCTCAAAGGAGATTAGTATTGGCACGTCCCAGAGCGCGCTG
>JACZVN010000124.1 GCA_022572625.1 Patescibacteria group bacterium
CAATCAAATTATATTTTTGAATATTGATGGCTATGGGGTAAAGTTTTCCTTGATCGTTAATAAATATTTTCCCCCGTTCGGCTGGAATTAATCGCTCATCACTACTTTGGTTATAATTTTTATTTAAATAGGCGCTGTGTTTCAAAATTTGTAATTCAAATAAACGACCAATAATTAAAATCCCAAAAATAAAAACACTTATGGTAAGTATTTTAAGACGTACCGGCATAATTTTTAACGTTCAGCCAAAATTTCATCAGTCAGGATTAGATAATCAGCTGTATTTGCTTTGACCATTTTTAAACTTTGAACCACTAGGTAAATATTAGCCATTGAACCGATTTGAGTAACCTGTTTGATTAAACGTTCATTTTCTAGATTTAAATCCTTTAATCTAGACTCATCTTGTTTCATTTGTAAACTATAGGAAATGCTAGTATTGACTTGAAATAAATAAACAACAATGATCAGCAAAATTGTGGCTATCATAAAACAGTTTAAGATGATAAAGTTTGTTTTTTTCTTTTTATTTTTCATTTTTACCTATAATTTAAATTTATAATTTAAAGTTTTATAGCCGCCCTTAGTTTAGCGCTCCTAGACCGACGATTTTCTACAATCTCGGAATGGCTTGGACTAATGGGTTTTTTAGTTAAAATTTTTAATCTTGATTCTTGTTTAAAAAATCTTTTAACTATTCGATCTTCCAGGGAATGGTAGCTTATAACTATCATCCGACCGCCTGGACTTAATAGATCAATACTACTTAATAAAACTTGCTGCAAATTTTCTAATTCATTATTAACCTCAATTCGTAAAGATTGAAAAATTCTGGCTAAACTCTTGATATGAAAATATCGGCCTAAAGCGTTCTGGATAATATTTCTTAATTGATCCGTCGTTATAATTTTTTGTTTTTTTCGATTGCTGACAATTTGATTGGCGATCCGTCGAGAAAATCTTTCTTGGCTAAACTCTTTAAAAATTTGTGTTAATTCCTCTTTTGAATATTGATTAATAATCTTCTCGGCTGTTAAGTCAGTAAATTCAGAATTATATCTCATATCCAATCTCTCATCTCGCATAAAACTGAAACCTTGCCCGCTATTCTCTAATAAATCAGATGATAAACCTAAGTCTAAAAGAATGCCGTCAATTGGCTGAAAATGTAACTTTTGCACAATCTTTTTAAGGTGGATAAAATTATCGCAAACCAGTATTAGCCTATCTTTAATTTTTGGGTCTTTAGCTTTTCTCTCAGTCAGTTCATTAATCACTTGTTTGGATAAATCTAAACCTAATAATTTTCCTTGAGGTTTAGTCAATGATAGAATCTTAAGGGCATGTCCTCCATTGCCAAGGGTACCATCAATAAAATTTTGATTTGGTTTTGGATTAAAATATTTAATAACTTCAGTCAAATTATCATATACGGTAACTGCATAATGTCCTAATCGTTTGTCATTAGTTCCAATTTCAAATTTCCCATTAAATGTATTATAATATTGATCATAAATTAGCGGTTTATCTTGTGAGCTATATTTTGAGGCACTATTAATAGGACTATCCAATTGTTCTATATTCATTGTTAAAACACGTTTAAATCCAAAATTAGGAAATGCTGTAATAGTTACGGTGTCGCCTGGTTTGTAACTATCTTTATCAAATATGATGGTTATATCTTCCTCATTATCTGTTTTTTCAAGTTTCATTTGTTGCGCAATAATTAGAGTCTTAGTTAAAATTGAAAATGTTTCATCAATCTCTATTTTCCCATTTATATTTTCCACAACCACTTTTGTTGGAATAAAATGATAAGCAGGAGAGTTTAATGTTTCTAAAATATCTTCTTTCGTTAAAGGTTCTTTGTCTAATTCTGTTACATAAGGATTAACAGCGGGGCTAATAAATTCATTCATGCTTATAGAATTTCAATACTTAATACTTTGTCTTTCATGTTAATATCTAAGTAAGATCGCATCATCAAGCAGTCGGAATAGTCCGGGCTTCTGCCTATCAACGCCTTGACCTTATCCTTTGATATTACTGCCATCTTGTTGTCTTTATCAATGTCCTTTTGTTTGACTACCTCCAGCTCCTCTGTGATCTTCTCTACTATATTTGTGTCCTTGCAGTCAATGTATATCTCGTTGTTGTTTACTTTCTCTGATAATAT
>JACZVN010000125.1 GCA_022572625.1 Patescibacteria group bacterium
ATAATTTTTTAAAACGGCCAAAAATCCGATGCCCAAATAAATAATTAATAAAAATTAATAAAATAATAATTCCTAAAATAGTCGTGGAAAGTAACAGTGGATTATCCTCAATAAATGACGAAATAGTTGAAGCAATATATGTTTCAATAGATTCATCTCTAATGTTTCCGGCCCGATCAAGTGCTCTGACGATGACCCGTAAATTTCCAGAGGTAAAAATCGGCAATGGGTATGGGCTTTGGGCCTCAACAAAAGCAGGCAAATCAGTTAACGGCTTAGTCTTATCAATAATCCCAACTTCGTAATGATCAATACCGGATAATGAATCAGTGGTAAAGAAAGTTACTAAAGCCCTAGAGCTAATGGCAGCGGTTAAAAACTCTATTTTGGGCGTAAAATGATTAGGTGGAGCGGTATCAATATGCAAGAGAAAATGAGTCGTTGATCCCCAAACGCCCTCTTTTCTGGCTTTAATATGAAAATACCATAGTCCATCACTTAAATTTTCATAAGCTTTAATAGTATCTTTGGTTTCAACTACATTATCAGGAATGGTCAAAGGCTTGCCGTCTAATTCAAAACTAAAATCAGTCACTCCTAAATCTTTTTTCCAAGCGATGACCGGATTATTATTGTTATACCAATTATCCTCAAAAGGGTGAGTTTCAGAAAATACCTTTGGTCCATCTGGTGGTCTGGGATTTAGCGTATAAGTACCGCGGCCAAAACCGGAAAGAATATCGGTTCCCAGCCCGTCATTGGCTAAAACCTTGGATGAAGGCAGGACTTCTATCACCGCTCGGCCGCTAGCCTTAGCTTTAAACGTAATCGTGGTTAAAAGACCGCTTTCAGTTATAATGCCGCCCGGAATACCGCCGACAAAACTGGCCGTTCCCTTGACATTGGAATAGGTTGGGGCTTCAACCCAGAGAGAAATAAAGGATTGTCCACCCGATGGTTTAACAATAGTTAATTTATCTGGAGGAAATTTAAGATCTAATTGAGCCGTATTAATACTATTACCATAAGTGTTTAAAAAAATTGAAACATCAAATCTAGAACCAACTAAAACAGTTTCTATGCGCGGAGAAAGAAAAAGAGCGGCTTTAGGACTAACCGCCTCTTGGGTTTGAGCTTGAGTAAAATATGGAAAACTAAAATAAGTTAAAAATAAACTAAGCGCGAAAAAGAATAAAAATATTTTTTGCGTCATCTTTCTATTAGTACCTCCGTTCTCTATTTTCAATTTCATTTTTAATTTCATTTTGATCTTCACTTTGATCTTCACTTTGATATTTTTTAAATATTCTATAAGCTCTTTTAAAGCGGTTAATAAACTTGTGTCCAAATAAATAATGGATAATCATGATTGATGCCAAGGTAATAGCCAGGATAGCGATAATGATTAATTCTAGATTACTTCTAATAAAAGCTAATATTGATGGCACCTGGGCTTCTATAGATTCATCCCTAATATTATCAGCCCTATCTATCGCCCTAACAATTACTTTTAAATCTCCAGAGGTAAAAACCGGCAATGGATATGGGCTTTGGGCCTCAACAAAAGCAGGCAACTCTGTCAGCGACTTAGTCTTATCAATAATACCAACTTCATAGTGATCAACGCCAGATAATGTATCGGTGGTAAAAAAGGTTACTAAGGCTCGAGAGCTAACGGCCGCGGTTAAAAGCTCTATTTTTGGGGTAAAATGATTAGGCGGAGTGGTGTCTATATGTAAGAGAAAATGAGTCGCTGATCCCCAAACACCCTCTTTCCTGGCCTTAATGTGAAAATACCACAGTCCATCACCTAAATTTTCATAAGATTTAACGGTATCTTCTATTTCAGCCACGTTATCAGGAATCGTTGAGGGTTTATTATCTAATTCAAAACTGAAGTCAGTCACATCTGGATCCCTTTCCCAAGTAAGAACCGGACTGTTATTATTATACCATTCATTTTCAAAACGATGGGTTTGAGAAAATACCCTTGGCCCCTCAGGTGGTCTTGGTTTTATAGTATAAATACCCCGATCAAATTTATTTAAAATATTAGTCCCTAACCCATCATTGGCTAAAATCTTAGATGAAGGCAGAACTTCTATCACCGCTCGGCCGCTAGCCTTAGCTTTAAACGTAATCGTGGTTAAAAGACCGCTTTCAGTTGTAATGCCGC
>JACZVN010000126.1 GCA_022572625.1 Patescibacteria group bacterium
TAAAGCTAAAAAACAAAAAAATAGTTACCAATTTTGAGCTCAGATCAAGAATGATTTGTTTATTATTCAGGCGGAAATAAGCGGCCATCAGAAAAAAATAAAAAAACAAAGAATTCAAGAAATAGAAAAAATCATTGACCAAACAGAAAAAAAACTGCCTCGAATAAAAGGTTTTACCATCGCCGGAGGCACAGAATTATCAGCCCTGCTTGATTATATCCGAACGGTGACAAGAAGAGTCGAAAGACAAATGGTCGACCTTAAAAAGAAAAATAAGATTAGTCCAGAATCCTTTCAATACCTTAACCGCTTATCTTCTTTATTTTTTATTTTAGCTAGATTAGTAAATAAAACCAAAGGAATTAAAGAAAAAACTCCAAACTATTAAAAAAGATGTAGTAAAAAGACGTCCTAATCAACGTCTTTTTTATTTAAAATAAAATATTTTTAATCAATTACGAGGCCATTTTTTTAAAAATGTTTGTTTTAAATTTTTCTTTTCCAGGGTAGAGGCAAAAGATATATCAATCGTATTTAAAGTAATAATTTTTAATTCTTTCAATCCCCAGCTATAAGCTTGGCAAACTTGATCAAGATTATCAGATAAAGAAGTAAACATCATCGCCGGATCATCTGAATTAATAGAAAACCTAATCCCTTGGTGAAAATATTTATCAATTTGGAGATCATTAATGGTTTCAATATTATGACAAATTAAATTAGAAAGGGGGTTAAATTCAATGCCAATATTTTTCTTTTTCACTAAATCCATTAATTCTTGATCAGTGACTAAAGGAATGGCGTGACCTAAACGATCAGCGCGTAATACATTAATGACGGTTTTAATATTTTTTAATCTTTGCTGGCCAAATTCACCCGCGTGCGCAGTTCGTTTTAGATAAGAATTAAAAGTCAGTTTATAAGCTGATAAATGCCGTTCCGGCGGATAATTGGCTTCATCACAAGCTAAATCAATGGCCACCACCCTGACCGGCCCTTGATCATTTTTAAATTCCAAAGCTGCTTTAACCACCTTTTCCCCTAATTCTGGTTTAGCTTCTCGGACAAGGCAAATAATTAAATTAGTTAAAACCCCTGTTTTTTGATATCCTTTTCTAAAACCAAGGAGCACATTCTTAATTACCTGAATATAAGTTAATCCTTTTTGATCATGATAGTGCGGAGCAAATCTAAGTTCAGCATATAAAATATTTTCTTTTTTTAAATTTAAAACTTGCTCATAGGCAATGGTTTGTAAATTTTCTGGCGTCTGCATTAATGAAATTACTAAATCAAATTTTTGCACAAATTCAGCCGCCGAAGTTTGTTTAGTGATCTGATAATATTTTTTCAATTCTTTTAGATTACTAACCGGTAAATCAATTTTATTTTTTTGAGCCAAATCAAAAATAAGCTTGGGTTGAACTGCTCCATCTAAATGACGATGAAGTTCAATCTTGGGTAATTTTTTGATTTGATTAAATGTAATCATTATAAAATTATTAATCCAATATTTACAAAAAATTTTATTTTTAAAATAATTATTTAATTATTCCGCCACCTAAAACCTGATCTTTAAGATAAAAAACAATTGATTGCCCTGAAGCAACCGCCCATTGGGGTTGATTAAAAATAACTTGCAAATATCTAGATTTTCTATTCTTAAAATTAATTTGACATTTTTGTAAAGGTTGCCGATATCTAATACGGGCCTGGCACTTTAAAGGAAAATTTGGTTTTTGACCTAATATCCAATTTAAATTTTTAGCCACTAATGATTGAGAAAATAATTGCTTATCTTTGGGTCCTTTGGCGACAATTAAAGTATTAGTTTTAAAATCTTTTTTAGCTACATAATAGGGAGTACCGCCTCCAACTCCGAGGCCATGACGCTGGCCAATGGTATGAAAAGATAAACCTTGATGTTCACCAATAATCTGCCCCTGGGTGGTTAAAATTTTCCCTGGCTTAACTGGAATATATTTTTTTAAAAACTTAGGTAAATCAATTTTTCCCATAAAACAAAGACCTTGGGAATCTTTTTTTTGGGCCGTGGGCAAGGCCAATTTAAGCGCTAATTTACGCACCGCTGGTTTAAGATAACCACCGATGGGAAAAATAATATATTTTAATTGTTTTTGATTTAAACTCCAAAGAAAATAA
>JACZVN010000127.1 GCA_022572625.1 Patescibacteria group bacterium
CGGCCAAAGAGTAAAAAATAAATAAAAGAATATTTAAAAACCATTTATTTTTTAGGATATTATAAATTATTTCTTTATTCATTTATATTTTTAGGTAAAATTTTTATAAGCCGATCAGTAATTTTGGCCCAATCATATTCCCTTGCCTCAGCCTGTGCGTTTTTTGCCAATTGGTTTGCTAAATTTTTATTATTGAGTAGATTAATAATTTGAGTTGCTAAATCATTTATATCTTTATTTTTAGCTAATAAAGCACTATGTTGATGTTTTAACAGTTGCTTATAAACATTACTATTCCAAGCGACAATCGGTTTTCGAGCCGCCATATATTCCAGCGGGGCGTGGGCAATGCCTCCGCCTACCGCAAGTCCTACAACAATATCGGCAAGGTGAAGGAAATTTTGTATTTGTTTTTGTTCACCAGCAAATTCTATTTGTTTTTGGATTTGAAGGTCGAAACGATTAATTATTTTTTGATAGGTATCTGGATTTCCCTTACCAACAAAAATTATTTTAAAAGGTAAAGGAGATAATTTTTTAATTAAAGGAACAGCCTGAATGAGATCGGGTACACCTTTAAGATCCCTGAGAGTAGCTACCATCATGATGATTTGTATATTTTTATTGCGATATTCTTTTATTTTTTTAATCCAATTATTCTCTGATAACTGTTGTAAAGGAGTAGAGAATTTTTGAAAATTAACCCCATTGGGCAGTACTTGTGAAATTACTCCTATTTTTTGTAAATATCTTTGTGTGTCATATCCATTAGCCAATACTAAAGAACATTTTTTTAAACAGATTTTTTCTATTTTTTCGTAAACCTTAGCTACCAGGCGACTTCCAGTTTTTTGAGTTAGATCATCGGCGATTATTCCTCGAACCGAAGCTATTAAAAGAGTATTTTTTAAAAACGGTTTAGCGATTAGAACTGGGAAAATAGAAGGAATCGTCCCTAAAATTATTAGTTTAGAAAAAGCGAGTTTTTTCCTTAAAAGAATAATTTTTAGACTGCTAATGAACGTCCAAATAAAGTAATCCAAAGTTATTAAAATTATTCTCAAAGAAAAGTTAATATGTTTTTTAAATAAAGTATTAAATTTATTGATGGCGGGAAGTCGATAGAGTTTTACTTTTTTCCATTGAGAAATATCAAAAAATGGCTGAACATCTTGATGGCTTTTAGGGGAAAAAATTAAAATTTGGTAACCCCTTTTTGTTAAATTAGTAGTGATATTATAGAGCCAGGTTTCAATTCCTCCAGAGTATTGGGGGAAAGGATTAAGAGTGATAAAGGAAATTTTTTTTATTTTTTCCATATTAGATAATTTCCCAAGGCTAGATATTTTAGTCCTGATTGATTAAAAACTTCTAAGGCATCTTGAGCATTGGAAACAATGGGATAACCATGGATATTCAAGCTGGTATTAAGAATAATACCCTCGCCGGTCAATTGTTCATAATATTTAAGTAATTTCCAGTAGTTAGGATTCCAATCTTTAAATACTTCTTGCGGTCGAAGGGTAGTGTCGGCCGGATGACAAGCGGCAATGAATTTATCTTTTTTTTCACTCCGACCGTTAAAAGTCATGATCATATAAGGCGCCGGCATTGATTTTGATTTAAGATAATAATCATCTTTTCTTGAAGATAAAACTGATGGAGTAAAGGGCATCCAAAAATCTCTATTTTTAATCATCTCATTAATAATATTTACTATTTTAGGATTTGAAGAATTAGCTAAAATAGAGCGATTTCCTAATGATCGAGCCCCAAATTCCATTCGACCCTTAGCTCGAGCGACAATTTCTCCTTGAGCCAAGAGTTCAGCTACTTTTTTTTCAATATCATCAATTTTTTCCTGCTCAACTTTTTGTTTAAATTTAAAATTTTTCAAAGTTTTTTCAATTTCTTCTTGGCTAATATCATTGCCAAAATAAAGGGGACCAAGAGGTTTAATATCTATTTCTTGATGTTTTTTAAGTTTTTCTTGGGCATAAACATGATAAGCGGCTCCGATAGCATTAGTTTCATCACTACAAGAAGGCATTATAAAAAGTTCTTCTACTTCTGGTAATTCTAAGATTTTTTGATTTTATATTTTAACTTTTATATTTTTGATTTATCCTTGGATTTTTTTAATGTAATTCTTGAAGCAAT
>JACZVN010000128.1 GCA_022572625.1 Patescibacteria group bacterium
TCATGTCAAATCACTGATCAAGTAGAACAAAATATTAGAACCATTAGAATTAAATGCAACCGGCTTCCAATTCGCGGACTAAATTATTTAAGATTTATATTAAAAATGTATTCTATTTTTAAAAAACTTTGTAAAGAAAATTATAAAGCCGATATAATCCATGTCCACAATTTCCCCTTGGCAATACCAGCTCTTCTTATCGGTAAAATCCATAACATACCAGTTGTTATTACTGAACATTGGAGTGGATTTTGCCGCAAAAAATTAAGTTTTAGAAATAAGCTTACAGCTAAAATAGTGATGGAAAAAGCTGATTTAGTTATTGCAGTAAGCCAAAGTTTAAAAAAATGTATAAAATCTTATAATATCCGAAAACATAAACATATTGAAGTAATCCCTAATCCAATTAATACTGAAATTTTTACGCTTTCGCTTAAAAAAAATATTGACTCAGATAAAAAAAAAATTCTTTTGGTTGCTTCTTTAATACCAATTAAAGGAATTCCTTATTTATTAGAAGCTTTAGGAAAATTAATTAAAAAAAGACAAGATTTTGTTCTAAATATAATAGGAGACGGTCCTGAAAAGCATAAATATAAAAAAATTGTTCAACAACTTGGTCTTCAAAAAATAATTAGATTCCATGGTTTATTATCCAAACAAAAAGTAGTTAAATTTATGAAAGACTGTGATTTCTTTGTCTTGCCTAGTCTTTTTGAAACCTTTAGCTGCGTCTTAATAGAAGCAATGAGCTGTGGCAAACCAGTAATAGCCAGTCGTAGTGGCGGGCCCCAAGAAATAATAATCAAACAAACAGGAATACTTATTCCCAAAAAAAATATTAAAGCCCTTGAAAAGGCTCTTAATTATATGTTAGATAATTATAAAAACTATTCGTCAGATCAAATAAGGCAATACGCAAAAAAAAACTATAGTTACCAAGCCGTAGGAAAACTTCTTGACCAAATTTATCATAAAATCTCTAAATAATAAATTAATTTTTAAAATATTCCTTTCTGACTAAATATTTGCCATGAAATTATTAAAAAAATTTGTAGAATTGTGTTAAGACAATAATAATGTCAGGTTTATTACTTAAAGACTCTTCTTTAGTAGAAATAATCAAATTTTACATCCCATAAAAAATTAAAAGAGTTAAATAAAGGAACTATAACAAAATATAGTGAGTAATAAATTTATAAAAAATACAACCATAACGTTTGCCACACGAATATTGAATCTCCTTCTTGGCACTGGCGCTTCTGTTATAATTGCTCGAGTATTAGGACCATCAGGAAAAGGAATTTATTCTTTAGTTCTTCTTTTACCAGCAATGATATTCATGTTTAGCCACCTTGGCATTGGGGCGGCCACTGTTTATTATGTAGCTCAAAAAAAATATTCGGTGAAAGATATTTTTAATTCAAACATTGTTCTTGGTCTTTTGATCAGTATTCTTTCAATCTTAGCGGGCCTAATTATTATTTTCTTTTTTCAAGATGAGATAGTTCCTGGTGTTCCAAAAAAATATTTATTATTAGCTTTATTACTACTTCCACTTAAAATTTTTACTGAATATATTATTAATATCCTTTTGGGATTACAAAAAATAAAAAAATTTAATCTTATTAATCCCGCCCGAACTTTAACTTTTTTAGTTCTAATTATTATTCTACTTTTAGGATTCGGCTTTGGTATAATGGCCGCAATTGTTGCTAGTATTATATCTTTAGTGGTCAGTGGTAGTTTAACCTTTTACTGGACATTTAAAGAAACAAATATCTTAACTAAAATTTCTTTAAAACTTAATAAGTCATATATTAAAAATATTTTTTCATATGGCTTTAAAACATATTTGAGCGCTATTTTTAATCTGCTACATCTACGCTTCGATATGTTTATGATCAACCTTTACCTAAATCCAATGGCGGTTGGTTTCTATTCTATCGCGGTCGGGTTAACAGAAAAATTATGGCTCATATCTCAATCAGCTGGATTAGTATTATTCCCGCGCGTTTCCTCGGAAAAAGATCCCAAAAAATTTAAACAATTTACCCCTTTAGTTTTTCGAACTTCTATCCTTCTTACTGCCGGGGCAGCAATCATCCTTTTCTTTTTGGTTCACCACATCATTAT
>JACZVN010000129.1 GCA_022572625.1 Patescibacteria group bacterium
TAAAGGAACCGGCGTAGTGCCAGAGCCAATAAACCCAGTTACACTCGGCGTATTCCTGACGACATACCAGGAATCATCAGTCACCGTCATCTCAACTAAAACATAACCAGGGAAAATTTTCTCAGTTACTACCCGGCGTCGGCCATTTCTTATTTTAATCCTTTTTTCCGTTGGAACTAAAACTTTAAAAATTCTATCCGACATATCCATTGATTCAATCCTTTGTCGAAGATTCTCAGCTACATTTTCTTCATAGCCAGAGTAGACGTGGATAGCATACCAACGTTTTCCTTCTTGTTGTATTTGTTTAGGCATAATTTCTTAAATTACTAATTGTAAAATCCTCGTAAGAATAAAATCAATTATTCCTAAAAAAGCAGCCATCCCTAAACTAATTGCCACTACTAAAAGAGTGTGCTTAATAATTTGATCTTTGGTCGGCCAATCTACTTTTTTAAGCTCAATAATAGAGTTTTTAATATAATCGACTAATTTGTTAGACATATATAATGGTTTTTAAAAAGACCCCTTGGGTCTTATCTATTCTCTTAAAATAATAACACCTTTTAAAAAAAGCGCAAGTGGTTAAAAGTCCAAATTCTTAACTCCTTTGGCATGAGTCTGAATAAATCTTTTCCTCGGCCCAACATCCTTGCCCATTAAGATTTCAAAAATTTCATCAACTTTGGTCAAATCTTTAATCACGATCTTCTTTAAAACGCGGTGTTTAGGATCCATGGTTGTATTAAAAAGTTCATCAGGATTCATTTCTCCTAAACCTTTATACCTTTGGATATTGATCGATGGCTCCATTTTTTTTACTTCCTCTTCTGCTTCTTGACCAAGATTCTTAACTTTAAATCCTTTGACTGTTTTTTTATTTTTTGCCTGGCGGCTGGTTAATTTTTTTACTATTTTATCTTTTTCTTCTTCAGAATAAACATAAATTGTTTCCTTTCCTTTTCTAATCCGATATAAGTGCGGCTGGGCAATATAAATATAACCTTTTTTAATCAATTCAGGAAAATATCGATAAAAAAAAGTTAAAAGCAAAGTGCGAATATGCATGCCGTCGCTGTCAGCATCTGACATAATAATAACTTTATGATAACGTAGTTTATTAATATCAAATTGTTCGCCCACGTTAGTACCTAAGGCAATAATTAAGGATTTTAATTCATTATTGGCTAAAATTTTATCTAACCTCGCCCGCTCTACATTAAGAATTTTACCACGTAAAGGTAAGATAGCCTGATGATTTCTATCCCGGCCCATTTTACAAGAGCCGCCGGCGGAATCTCCTTCCACAATATATAATTCACTTTTAGCTGGATCCTTTGATGAACAATCAGCTAATTTACCTGGCAAAGCCAGACTATCCAAGACTCCTTTTCTTAAAACCGCATCCCTAGCAGTGCGAGCGGCTTGACGAGCTTTAGCCGCTAAAACACCCTTGCCAATAATGGCCTGGGCGTCTTTTGGGTGTTCTTCTAAAAAGTCCTTGAGAGCGGTGGAAAAAACAGTATCAACCGCTGATCGAGCTTCATTGTTGCCTAATCTAGCCTTGGTTTGTCCCTCAAATTGAGGATTAAGTAAACGGACACTAACGACAGCTGATAAACCTTCACGGATATCGTCGCCGGTTAAATTCGGATCTTTTTCTTTTAAATTTTGTTTTTCTCGAGACCAATTATTTAAGGTCCGCGTCAAGGCTGAACGAAAACCAACAATATGGGTCCCCCCTTCTATCGTATAAATATTATTAGCAAATCCCAACAGCGTTTCTTTATATTCGTCAGTATACTGCAGTGCCACTTCAACAAAAATATCATCCACTTCTTTTCGCACGCAGAAAACATGTTCGTGTTGTACTTTATTTGTTCGATTTAAATAACGAACAAAAGACGATATTCCGCCTTCAAAATAAAAGGTATACGATTTAAACTTTTTTTCCTCCCTTCGATCATAAACTTTTATTTTCACTCCCCGAGTCAAATATGCTTGTTGACGAAAATGGGAAATAATAGTCTTCCAGTCAAATTCAACCTGGTCAAAAATTTCTGAATCAGGTTGAAAAATAATGGTCGTCCCAGTCCCCTTAGCCGGTCCGCTTGATTTAACTTTTTTTAAAGGC
>JACZVN010000013.1 GCA_022572625.1 Patescibacteria group bacterium
AAAGAAGATATGCCCTATTTAAAAGATGGAACACCCATTGACATTCTTCTTAATCCTTTGGGTGTGGTCTCACGTATGAATTTAGGTCAAATTTTAGAAACCCATTTAGGATTAGCGGCTCAAAAATTAGGCTATAAAGTAGCTTCACCATCTTTAAATGGTGTCACCGAAGAACAAATTAAACGAGAATTAACCAAAGCCGGTTTTCCAACCAGCGGCAAGGTGACGCTTTATGACGGCCGAAATGGAGATCAGTTTAAAGAGCCGGTAACCATTGGTTATATTTATATGTTAAAACTTAATCATTTAGTGGAGGATAAGATTCACCAGCGCTCCATTGGTCCCTATTCCTTGATTACCCAGCAACCCTTGGGAGGTAAAGCTCAGTTTGGCGGTCAAAGATTTGGTGAAATGGAAGTTTGGGCCTTAGAAGGTTATGGCGCAGCCTATACCTTGCAAGAGATGCTGACTATTAAATCTGATGATGTGGTTGGCCGAACTAAAGCTTACGAATCTATTATTAAAGGTGAGCCGGTCAGAGAAATTAATATCCCTGAATCATTTAGTGTTTTAGTCCGCGAACTTAAAGGATTAGCGATTAATGTGGAAATGCTTAAAGATGGTCGACCAATTAAAAATTAAAAATTTATTTATTATTAAAGTTAAATTTTTTTAAATTATGCCTACACCATCAACTATTAGTACTTTGACCCTGCCGAGCAATAAGCGTCGCCGTCCTTTAGATTTTGATTCTATTAGGTTACGTTTAGCTTCGCCTCAAGAAATAGAATCATGGTCCCATGGTGAAGTCCTTAAGCCAGAAACGATTAACTATCGCAGCCGTAAGCCAGAACGAGACGGTTTATTTTGTCAAAAGATTTTTGGGCCGGTTAAAGATTGGCAATGTGCTTGTGGTAAATATAAAAAACTTCGCTATCGAGGGATTACCTGTGATCGTTGTGGAGTAGAGATAACTAGAAGTTTAGTTAGAAGGGAAAGATTGGGTCATATTAAGTTAGCCGCTCCGGTAACTCATATTTGGTTTTTACGAGGTCTTCCTTCAAAAATAGGACTGCTTTTAAATTTATCCATTCAGGGATTAGAAAAAGTAGTCTATTTTGCTAATTTTATTATTACTCACGTCGATCAAGATTTAAAAGAAGAAATTTTAGCTAATTTAGAAGAAGAATTTAAACAAGAAAAGAAGAATTTAAAAAATGATGAAAAACAACTTCAAGAATTAATGGAAAATTATACTAAAACCCGCAAAGAAATTAATGAAATAGTTTATAAAATTTTCTTAACTGAATTACAATATCGAGACCTTTCATTAAAATACGGGCATATTTTTGAAGCTGATATTGGCGCCGAAGCAATTTTAAAACTTTTAGAAAATATTGATCCTTTAAAATTAATTAAAGAATTAGAAAAAGAAAAAATTAAAACAGTTAATCCAGCTAAAAAAAAGAAATTACTTCAGCGATTAAAATATGCCCATAATTTTGCGGCCAATAAAATTAAACCCGAATATATGATTTTACGCGTTGTTCCAGTTATCCCGCCCGAGTTAAGGCCGTTAGTCCCTTTGGATGGAGGTCGATTTGCTTCTTCAGATTTAAATGACTTATACCGCCGGGTCATTAATCGGAATAACCGGTTAAAACGTCTTTATGATTTGCATGCTCCCGAAGTAATTTTACGCAATGAAAAAAGAATGCTTCAAGAGGCCGTGGACGCTTTAATTGATAATGATATGAGGTCGGGTAAAACCACTATTTCTTCAACGGGCCAGCGCCGAACCTTAAAATCTTTAGCTGATATTTTAAAAGGAAAACAAGGACGTTTTCGCCAAAATTTATTAGGTAAAAGAGTGGATTATTCCGGTCGTTCAGTAATTGTGGTCGGACCGCGACTTAAATTGCATCAATGTGGTATCCCTAAAATTATGGCCGTAGAACTTTTTAAACCATTTATTGCTTCTAAATTAATTAAAAGAGAGATTGTTCATAATGTTCGCAGCGCCAATCGTTTAATTGAAACAGGTACGGAAGAGGTTTGGGCTATTTTAGAGGAGATTACTAAGAATTCCTATGTTTTACTGAATCGAGCTCCCACCCTCCATCGTTTAGGGATTCAAGCTTTTCAGCCAGTTTTAATTGAAGGCAAGGCGATTCAGATTCACCCGTTGGTTTGTGCTGCGTTTAATGCTGATTTTGACGGTGATCAGATGGCCGTTCATGTTCCGATTACTGAAAAAGCTCAAGAGGAAGCAAAAAATATTATTTTATCTACTCAAAATCTTTTAAAACCGGCTACCGGCGAACCAATTGTTACTCCGACCCAAGACATGATTTGGGGAGCCTATTATATGACTTCCATTGATGAGGATAAGCAAAAAGAAAAATTGCTTACTTTTAGTGGCATTGATGAAGCTGTTTTAGCTTATCAATTAAAGAAAATAGAACTTCAAGAAAAAATTAAAGTTAGAACAGATCAAGGGATCCGAGAACTCAGTGTCGGCAGACTAATTTTTAATTCTATTTTACCGGCCGATGTTTATCACATGGATGTGGTCATCGATAAAAAAATCTTAAAAGATATTGTTATTCAAACTATCGAAAAGTATGGGCGAAAAACAACCGTGGAATTATTAGACCGAATTAAAGAGACAACTCTTTTATATTTAACTTCTTCCGGACTTTCCTGGGGTATGGATGATTTGCCAAACCTCAAGGAAAAACCGGCCATTTTAGAAAAAGCGGAAAAAAAGATTGACGAAATTATATCTCAATATGGAATGGGATTATTATCGGAAAATGAGCGTTATTTAAAAAGTATTGAAGTATGGATTAAGACCAAGGATGAGATTTCTGATATTGTTAAGAAGAATCGGCCGGTTTCTAATTCAGTATTTTCCATGGTTGAATCTGGCGCCCGCGGTTCATGGACCCAGCTTACGCAAATGTTTGGCATGCGGGGCATTGTTTCATCTCCCACCGGACGTTTAATTGAATTGCCCATTAAGTCATCTTTTAAAGAAGGATTTAATGTTTTAGAATATTTTATTTCTACCCATGGTTCTCGCAAAGGTGTTTCTGATACGGCCCTGAGAACGGCCAGCGCCGGTTATTTAACGCGTAGAATGGTGGATGTTAGTCAAGATATTATCATCAATGAACAAGATTGCCATACTAAGCAAGGTTTTCGTTTAACCCGTGAAGATGTTAAAACAATGGGAGAGGATTGGCAGATCAAATTAATTGGCCGGACCGTGCTTAAAAGTATTAAAGATCCAAAAACTAAAAAAGTGGTTATTAAAGCCAATGAAATGGTATCTCGTAAGAAATCCGAAGAAATAGCTAAATTAAATCCAGAAGAAGTTTTTATTCGTTCCGCCTTAACCTGCCAATCAATTAGGGGCATTTGTGTCCAATGTTATGGCTGGGATTTAGGTTTTAATCAGCCGGTAAAAATTGGTATCCCAGTCGGTATTATTGCCGCGCAAAGTATTGGTGAACCTGGTACGCAGCTTACTTTAAGGACTTTCCATACTGGTGGGGTGGCCGGACAAGATATTACCCAAGGTTTGCCTCGAGTGGAGGAACTTTTTGAAGTTCGTCCAATTAAAAGAAAAGCTCTTTTGGTTAAACATCAAGGGACGGTTGAAGTGATATCTGAGGGAGATCAAAAAACGATTATTATTAAATATAAAAATAAGAAAGATAAAAAATTAAATAAAGAAGAACATGATGTGACTGGTTACGCGGTTTGGATTAAAAATGGTGAGTCAGTATCAGTGGGCCAGCAATTAACTGATGGCAGTATGGATTTACGAGAGCTTTATGAATTACGCGGCAAAGAAGAAGTGGTAAAATATATTTTAAGAGAAATACAATATATTTATTCATCCCAAGGTCAAAATCTTAGTGATAAGCATATTGAGATAATTGTTCGGCAAATGTTTTCCCGGTGTTTAGTTAATGATGCTGGCGGCAGTGAACTTTTACCTGGAGAAATAATACCCAAATCATATTTTTTAGAAGCTAATGAGAGAGCTAAAATTAAAGGAAAAAAATTGGCTGAGGCCAAAGAATTATTATTGGGCATTACCAGGGTTTCACTTTCGGTGGACAGTTGGCTTTCGGCTGCTTCTTTTCAAGAAACATCCCGCGTTTTGGTTAACGCGGCGATTAGCGGTCGACCGGATTATTTACGGGGATTAAAAGAGAATGTTATTGTCGGTCGATTAATTCCGGCTGGGACCGGATTAAAAAAGAAAAAACGTATATAAAATATAGTTATTTTTTAAGTTTTTAAAGATATAAAGATAAACAAAATTTCGCTTGGCGAAATTTTGTTTTATGATATAATGTTATAGGTTAGGAGTTTAGACTTAAAATATGGTGAAGAAAAAGAAAAATAACACAAAATTACGAAAAAAAAGAAAAATCCAAAAGAAGAAGTTTAATTTTTCTCGATTATCTGAAGCCCAACGTCAGGTCGTAGCGGTAATTTTAATTACGGTGGCTATTATTTTATTTTTAGGATTATTTAATTTAGCCGGCGTAGCCGGTGAATTTTTAGTTTTAGGTCTGGAAATACTTTTTGGCTGGGCCGCCTGGTTCATCCCTATTATTCTAATCATCGCCGCTCTAATCAGTCTTTATTATCTGCCGCTTCAAGATAGAAGTATTCATACTTTTAAAAAACCGCCTTCTTTTGGCGCCCGTTTTTTAGGGTTATTTTTTTTAGTGGTTATTGTCGCCAGTCTTTTCCATATTTATCTTGTTGATGACCAGTCAGCTTTACAAAATTACCAGGGCGGGGGATATATTGGTTATGCTTTAAGTTATCTCATGGTTAAGACCTTTGGTTTTTTGGCCAGTTGGGTAATTTTATCTGGAATTTTTATTATTTTTTTTATTGTTTCTTTTGCTGTAATTTTTAAATTTAAAGGCAAACAAGAAGAGATTTTAACTAAGGAAAGTTTTAGGCAAAAAATTTCAAGGGGTCTAAGTTCAATTTTCAAAAAGGATGATAAGTTGGTTCTTAAACCCGAGGTTATTGATAAATTAGAAGAACCAATAGAAGAAGAAGTTACTAAGTCGGAGAAAAGAAAATTATTTTCCAGTGATCAAGATGGAGTATCAGAAATTAATGTTTATTATCCTAAAAATAAAAAGAAAATCGAAATTCCACTTGATTTATTAGGGATGGATTCAGGTAAACCTAATGCCGGTGATGTTAAAGGAAACAAATTAACTATTCAAAAAACTTTAGAGAATTTTTCTATTCCGGTTGAAATGGGCGAAGTAAAAGTCGGTCCGACCGTTACTCAATATACTTTAAAACCAGCCGAAGGAATAAAATTATCCCAGATTATGACTTTACATAATGATTTAGCCATGGCTTTAGCCGTTCATCCTATTCGAATTGAAGCGCCGATTCCTGGGCAATCTTTAGTCGGGATTGAAGTTCCTAATCAAAAAGTGGCTATCATTAGATTAAAGCAAATTTTGGCGAGCGAAACATTTAAAAAAAGAAAATCAAATTTAACTTTGGCTTTGGGTCGAGATGTAGCTGGAAATATTTGGTTGGCTGATTTAGCTAAAATGCCCCATATGTTAGTGGCTGGCGCCACTGGATCAGGTAAAACTATTTTCTTAAATTCATTAATTATTAGTTTAATTTATCAAAATTCGCCAGAGGATTTGCGGTTTATGTTAATTGATCCTAAAAGAGTAGAATTAACTTTTTATAATGATTTGCCCCATTTATTAACTCCGGTCATCACTGAAGTTGATAAAACCGTTAACGCTTTAAAGTGGTTGATTGGTGAAATGGACCGTCGTTTTGATGTTATGCACGAGGCTAAAAAGCGGGACATTCAAGCCTATAATCAAGATCAACCTGATAAGTTCCCTTATATTGTAGTGATCATTGATGAGTTGGCTGATTTAATGGTTACGGCGGCCCATGAAATGGAAAGTTGTATTATTAGGTTGGCCCAGATGGCCAGGGCCACTGGTATTCATCTAATTATGGCCACCCAGCGTCCGTCAGTCGATGTTATTACTGGATTAATTAAAGCTAATATTACTGCTCGCGCTGCTTTTTCCGTGGCTTCAGCAACTGATTCTCGAACTATTTTAGATTTTTCTGGTGCGGAAAAATTGTTAGGTCGAGGAGATATGCTTTTTGTTTCGCCTGAATTATCTAAACCTAAAAGGCTTCAAGGAGCTTATGTTTCAGATCAGGAAATAAAGAGAATAGTAGATTATTTAAAAAATATTACCGAGCCTAATTATGAGTCAGCAGTAACTGAATATAAATCTACTGAATCTCAAAAAGGATTTGGCGAATTAAAACAAGATGAGATGCTGTCTCAGGCTCGCGAAATAGTTATTCAAACCGGCAAAGCTTCGGCTTCTTTTTTGCAAAGGAGATTGCGTATTGGCTACGCCCGAGCGGCTCGTCTTTTAGATTTATTAGAAGAAGAGGGGACAATTGGTCCGGCCGATGGGGCGAAACCAAGAGACGTTTATGTTAAAAAAGACGAAACAGAAGATTTCTAATATATTTATTTTTTTATTTAAAATAAGGTATGGCTTTTATAACTCGAGAGGTTAAAATGAATACATTGGGGGATTTTTTAAAGCAAGCTCGTCAATCTCAGGGCTGGAATTTAAAAGAGATTGAAACTAAGACAGGTATTTCATTAAGATATCTTGAATTTTTAGAGAAAAATGATTTTTATAAATTTCCTAATTTGACTTATGCCCGCGGTTCTCTTTCTCAATATGCAGAATTTTTAGGCCTTGACTCACCAAAAATTATTAAACGGTTTCAAGAGGAATTTAAAGAAATTTCTACTTCTAATAAAGTCAGTTCATCAACTCCTACTCCTAGAAAGAGATTTAATCCGAAATTTGTTTTAGGTTTAATTGTCACTCTCTTGATTTTATTTTATTTAGGTTTTAGTATAAAAAGATTACTTTTTATCCCCCAAATTGAAATAATTTCACCGCCAGATGATTTCCAAACCCAAGAATCAACCCTAATGATTGAAGGTAGAGTGGAACTAGGGATAGATGTATTTATTAATGATCAGGCGATCAGCCAAATTAATAATGGATATTTTCAAGAAAAAATAGAATTATTGCCTGGCTTAAATATAATTGAAATTTCCGCTAAGAAAAAATATTCTCGTCAACGCGTTATTTACCGCCGGGTGGTATTAGAAGAATAAACACTGTCACGGAGCGTGACAGGTATGTAATTCCGTCGCTCGCCCCAGATGAAAACAAGCTTTCGCCTGCGGTCTCGCTAGGAATTATAATTAATAATTAATGTTAATTTTATTATATGGCAAAAAAACAAGAAAATAAGGTTTCCAACCGAGAAAAAGCCGCCCAGGCGGCAGTCGAACAATTACAAGCTCGATTTGGTGAAGGGGCTATTATGAGGCTCAAGGAAGCTAAAAGAATGAAGGTAGAAGTTATTCCCACCGGTTGTCTTTCTTTAGATTTAGCTTTGGGCGCCGGCGGCATCCCCCGAGGACGGATTACAGAAATTTTTGGCAATGAAATGACTGGTAAAAGCACTTTAGCTCTTCATATTATCGCTGAGGCTCAAAAATTGGGCGGCATTGCCGCTTTTGTTGATGCCGAACACGCCCTTGATCCAGAATATGCCAAACGGATTGGGGTTAAAATTGATGATTTATTAATTTCTCAACCTGACAATGGTGAGCAGGCTTTGGAGATTGTTGAAACTCTAGTGCGCTCCAATGGCATTGACGTGATTGTCATTGATTCCGTCGCCGCCCTAACTCCGAGAAAAGAAATAGAGGGAGAGATGGGAGATCACCACATCGGACTCCAGGCTAGATTAATGAGTCAAGGTTTAAGAAAATTGACTAGTATTGTTAGTAAAACTAAAACAGTCGTAATTTTTATTAATCAGATTCGAATGAGAATCGGAGTCTTTTTTGGTAATCCAGAAACAACGACTGGAGGATTGGCCTTAAAATTTTATTCGTCAATTAGGATTGAAGTCAGGCGTCTCGCTCAAATTAAAAAGGGTGAAGAAGTAATTGGTAATCGCGTTAAGGCTAAGATTGTCAAAAATAAAGTAGCGCCGCCGTTTAAGATTTGTGAATTTGATATCATGTATAACGAAGGTATATCAAAAGTATGAGAAATACTTGATATCTCTCATCATCCCATTCAGAACATTGAAGGTATTCTTCAAAGATGGGAATAGACTCTTTAAATTTACCTACAGCATTTAAAGCTTTAGCATAATAAATGATGTTACGTGGATCAGGTGCATTCTCTAAAGAGTGTTCCTTGTTATACTGTTTCTGAGAGATACGAAGGTTCCTGTCTCCCGACATCTT
>JACZVN010000130.1 GCA_022572625.1 Patescibacteria group bacterium
AATCGCCGGCAAATTTAAAACTTGACAATATTTTTTGGCTTTTTTAAGGGCGTCGGTTTCATAACCTCCAGTATCTTCTTTCACTTCTATCTTTTCCGTTAACTTTAATTCTCTAAGTTGAATTAAAGAATAAAACTGATTTAAACCTGATTTCTCCCAAGCCATCAAAAACGGTTTTAATTTTGATTGATTGGTAGTGGCGATGATAATTTTATTTTTGGGTTTCATTTAAAATTATTTAAGACAAGCCTTGATAAAAGATTGGAATAGAGGATGAGGATTTAGAAAACGAGATTTATATTCGGGATGAAATTGGGTGCCGATAAAAAATGGATGATCCTTAATTTCGATAGCTTCCACTAATTTTTTATCCGGCGAAGTGCCGCTAACTATCAAACCCTTTTCTTCCAATAATTCCCGATACTTATTATTAAACTCATATCGATGACGATGGCGTTCAGATATTTGCTCCTGCTTGTAAATCTGATTAATTTTTGTTCCTTTTTTTAATTTACAAGGCCAGGCTCCTAATCTAATGGTTCCGCCATATTGTTTTTTAGCTAAAAGTTTTTGCTGCTCTGGCATAATATGAATTACCAAGTCTGGCGACTGAGGATCTATTTCTTCCGAGTTGGCCTGTTTTAAACCAGCGACATTTCTAGCAAACTCAACCACCGCCATTTGCATTCCATAGCAAAGACCCAAAAATGGCTTTTTATTTTTTCGGCAAAATTCAATGGTTTTAATCATTTCTTCTGAACCCCGGGAACCCCATCCCTGGGGAACAATCACTCCATCTAATTTTTTCAAAATCTCCGTCCCCTTCTTTTTTATCTCATTAGTATTAATCCAATAAAATTCCGGCTGGCATTTATTCGACCAACAGCCGTGTTTAAGCGCTTCAATCACCGAAATATATGAATCAGCTAAAGTAAATTTACCCACGGAAAAATATTTACCAACTAAACCGATTTTCACTTTCCTATTTTTCTGGTTCATTACTTTTACGACTCGGGCCCACTGGTGCAAATTTGTCTTTTTTTGTTTTAAATCAAACTTTTTAAGAATTTTTATTCCCAACTTATCTTTTTCAAAGTTAAGAGGAATTTGATAAATATTATCAACGTTTGGAGCCGAAATAACATTCTCTTCCTTAATATTACAAAAAATTGAAATTTTTCTTTTTCTAATTTCATCCAAAGGAAGACTTGAACGAGCCAAAATAAAATCGGGCTGAATACCGGCTGAATTAAGTATTCGGACCGCATGCTGGGTTGGTTTAGTTTTCATTTCACCAATTTTACTGGGAATAGGCAAATAAGATAGCATTACAAAAACCACATCTTTTGGACTTTTTAAATGCATCATTCTGGCCGCTTCTAAAAAAATCATGATTTGATATTCACCAATGGTTCCCCCAATCTCAACAATCATAATTTGAGCTTTAGTCTTTTGTACGGCCGTTTTTATCCTAGAAATAATCTCGTTAGGAATATCTGGAATAACCTCAACACAACGTCCCTTATATTCTAAATTTCTTTCTTTTCTAATCACCGTTTGATAAACACTGCCGGTGGTCATATAATTAGTGCTATAAATATTTTCACCTAAAAAACGCTCATAATTACCAATGTCCTGATCAGTTTCTAAACCATCTTCAGTAACAAAAACTTCCCCGTGTTCCTTGGGATTCATGGTTCCGGCGTCAACGTTGATATAGGGGTCAATCTTTGTAGCCGAAATTTGATACCCTTTGCTTTGTAAAATTTTACCGATTGAAGCAACGGCAATCCCCTTTCCTAGACCAGACATCACTCCACCAATCACAAAAATATATTTTGTTTTCATACTTTTTTAATTTAATTATCTAACTATAACAGGATTGAATATTTTTTCAATAAAAAAAAGGGGCGGCATGACCGCCCCATATTATTTTAGAATGAGAATTTAAATTATTCTCACCTATCCGATTTTTAAAATCTGGCAAGCTTTAATAAATGAATTTATCAAAGCCTTCAGTAAGGTCAAGCTCTTCGAGAGAACAAATCGGAAAACCTTACGCCTCCTTATGTATAAAATTATAGCATATTATATAAATTTGTCAATACTTGTAATCTA
>JACZVN010000014.1 GCA_022572625.1 Patescibacteria group bacterium
TAAAATTAATGGGCAATACTTTTTTTCATCCTTAGAATTTGATGCTCATAAATTTACTTTTTTGGCTGATGGAAAATATCAAATTATCCCTAAAAAAGTGAAATCAGTTAAGATATTAAATCTAGATTTAATACAATTTGCCGAATCTTCTCAGGATTCTGATTTTAAAAGAATGGCTAGTAATCCTAAGGATAATTATTTAGAAGTTTTATTAGGAACACCTGGAAAAAAAATTTGGTTTTGGAAAAAAAAAGAAAAAAGAGATAGTTTATTTTTTGTTAAAAAATTAAAAGTCAAATTAAAAAATTCTAAAGAAGAAGAAATGAAGATTAAGGTTGATCAGGATCAAAAGGCAGTTAAATCACCGGCGATAATAGAGTTATCTAAAAAAAGATTAAAAATAATTGTTGGTAAAGATAGACTTATATGATTTCCGATTTTTAAAATACTATGAATAACAAAAGTTTTGATATTGCCAAATATATTGAACATACAAATGTTAAAGCAGTGGCGACCGAAAATGATATTAAAAAACTTTGTGTTGAAGCTAAAAGCCATGGTTTTTATGCGGTGTGTGTGACTTCTTTTCGAACTAGTCTAGCTAAAAAATTCTTAGATCAAACTAAAGTTAAAATAGTTTCAGTGGTTGGTTTTCCTAAGGCTACGGTTACTTATAAAATTAAGGCACAAGAGACTAAAGAGGCGGTTAAAAATGGGGCTGATGAAATTGATATGGTGATTAACCTTTGTGCTTTGAAAGATAAGAACTACCAATACGTAGTTAAAGATATTAAAGAAGTGATCAAGGCGGCCGCGGGTCGACCAGTTAAAGTTATTATCGAAGTTGGTTATTTAACAGAAAAGGAAATTATTAAATCTTGTCAAATAGTTAAAAAAGCGGGGGCTCATTTTATTAAAACCGGTACTGGTTATGGACCCAAAAAAACAAAAATTAGCGATATTAAGTTAATTCATCAGATATTAAAAAATCAAATAAAGATTAAGGCTTCAGGTGGAATTAGAAGTTATCGAAAAGCATATTTAATGATTCAGGCTGGAGCTAGCCGGATTGGCACGAGTCATGGAGTAGAAATGACCAAGAAATAAGTTTTTAATATTTAATTATTTATATTTTTCATGAAAATACTTTTTGCTGCTTCTGAAGTAAATCCTATTATTAAAGTAGGGGGTATTGCCGATGTAATTGGATCTTTAAGTAAAGAAATTAAAGATGCCGGCCATGATATTAGGATTGTGATCCCTCTTTATCAGGTTTTAAAAGAAAAAAAATTAGTTTCTTTAAAAAATTTAGGTAGTTTTAAAGTGAAGATTGACCAAAATATAGAAACGGTTAATATTTTTAAAACAGAACTTGATGGAAAAATTCCAGTTTATTTATTAGAGCATAAGAAATATTTAAGTCGGGGCAAGGTTTATTTAGATAGTAATGATTTTGCTTCAATCGCCCGGTTTTTATTTTTTTCCGTCAGTGTTTTAAAAATATTCAAAGTCATTAATTGGCAACCAGATATTATTCATGCCCATGATTGGCAAACTGGACTTATTCCAGTTTTAGCTAAATTAGAAAAATTTGATTTTAAAACTCTGTTTACCATCCATAATCTTTTAATTCAGGGTAGTTGGAATTATAAACGAGTGCTAAAGTTTTTAGGGCTCAAAGGAGATGAAACCCCTACTTTAAAAGAAAAAATATCAGGCGCTTATGGTGATGATTTCAATATTATGCAGCAAGCTATTTTAAATGCAGATCTGATTACTACGGTTAGTCCAAGTTATGCCCAAGAAATAAAAACTAAAGATTATTATGCGCGCGGATTACAAACTATAATTAAGAAAAGAAAAAATGATATCCATGGCGTTCTTAATGGAATAGATGTAAATATTTTTAATCCAGAAACTGATTCTTTAATTAAAAAACATTACTCTATTAAAAGTTTAGAAAATAAGACGGTTAATAAATTAGCCCTGCAAAAGCAAATTGGCTTTAAACAAGAAGCTAATATTCCATTATTAGGATTAGTCTCGCGACTAGATATTCAAAAGGGTATAGATTTAATTAGTCAAACCGTCGATCAAATTGTTAGTTTAGGCTGTCAGGTTGTTTTTTTAGGGACTGGAGTTAAGAAATATGAAGAGATGTTAGTTCGAGCCAGTCAAAAATATCCAGATCAAGTAGTTACTTATCTTGAATTTGATCCTAAATTAGCTCAACAGATTTATGCCGGCGTTGATATTTTTCTTATGCCCTCGCGTTTCGAACCCTGTGGTTTATCTCAGTTGATTGCCATGCGTTACGGTACAATTCCGATTGTCAGGGCGACGGGCGGTCTTAAAGATACGGTGGAAAATTTTAAAATCAAGAAAGGTTTATTTGGTTTTAAGCAAAAAATAAAAGGTACTGGTTTTACTTTTGATCAGTTTAATCATCAGGCATTTATTAAGACCATTAAAAAAGCTCTGGAGATTTATGCTAATAAAAAGTTTTGGAGACAATTACAGATTAATGCCATGGGGCAAGATTTTTCTTGGCAGCAATCAGCTAAAAAATATTTAAAGTTATATAAACAATTAATCTAAAATATTATCAAATGTATATTACTTGGTACGGACAATCTTGTTTTAAATTACAAAATAAAACTCAAACGGTTTTAATCGATCCTTATAGTCCTAAAAAATACGGGTTAAGAGCTCCTAATCTAAAAGCAAGGTTGATACTTTTAACTAATTCAGAAGATGAAAAAAAAGCCCAAAAAGATTTAAAAAAGGAATGTTTTTTAATTAGTAGTCCTGGTGAGTATGAAATAGATAATATTTTTATTCAAGGGCTTGATTTCAAGGGTAAGGAAAAAAGATTAACTGTCTATCGTTTAGAAATGGACAATATTCGGTTTGGTATTTTAGCTGAAATTGATGATTTATTAAGTAATGATGTCTTGAATAATTTAGACGGTATTGATGTTTTATTTATTCCGGTTGGTGGAGGAGAAGTAATTGATAGTAAGAAAGCGATAGAAATTATTAATTCTTTAGAACCTAAATTGGCCATTCCTTGTTGTTTTAAAATTCCAGGGCTTAAAAGCAATTTGTCGCCATCAGATAAATTTTTAAAAGAAGCTGGAATTAAGAATATAGAAAGAGTGAATAAATTATCAATTCAAAAAAAACATTTATTGTTTGAAGAAACAAAAATTGTGATTTTAGAACCAGGAGGATGAACAGAAAAAAGAAAATTCCTAAGGCATTATTCGGACTAATCATAATTATTATCATTATTATTTGGTTTTTGAATTTAAAAAGTATTTGGCCGCAGATTGGTAGAAAAGACGAACTTATTCCCAATATTAAAAACATTATTTTAGATATTGATCAGTCATTTCAAAATCTAAAAAAAGATTTAGAATCTAATAAATTACAAGATTCTTCTGAAATATTAACTGAAGAAGAATTACAACAGTTAAAAGAAAAAATATTAATAGAAAATGTCAAAAAAGAAATTATCCAATAAAAAAAATCGTCCGTCCCAAAAGACCCAGTCTTCCCGAATTGGTAGTCAAGATGATACAGTAAATAAAAAGGTAATTGTAGAAAAGATTGAACCCATATCCCTAGAAGAAGAAGTAAAGCTTTCTTATATCGATTATGCCATGAGCGTTATTATCGCTCGGGCTTTACCAGATGTTCGTGACGGGTTAAAGCCAGTTCATCGACGTATTCTTTATACCATGAACGAAATGGGATTAAAGCATAATGTTAAATTTCGTAAATCGGCGACTGTAGTTGGTTCGGTCCTGGGGCGTTATCATCCCCATGGCGATCAATCTGTTTATGATTCTTTAGTGCGCATGGCTCAAGATTTTTCCCTGCGCTATCCCCTAGTTGATGGCCAAGGAAACTTTGGTAGCATTGACGGAGATTCAGCTGCTGCCTATCGTTATACTGAGAGTCGCCTTACTTCCATTGCCGAAGAAATGCTTTTTGATATTGACCTGGAAACAGTTAATTTTGTTCCTAATTATGACGGCACCCTAAAAGAGCCGCAAGTTTTACCGTCAAGATTACCCAATTTGCTTCTGAACGGTTCAATGGGTATTGCCGTTGGCATGGCCACTAATATTCCGCCCCATAATTTATCAGAAGTCTGCGACGCACTTATTTATCTTATTGAACATCCCAAAGCAGGAATTGATGAATTATTTAATTTTATTAAAGGCCCAGATTTTCCCACCGGTGGGATTATTTATAATCTTGATCAGATTAAACAAGTTTATGCTATTGGCAAAGGGCCAATTACGATTAGGGCTAAGACTGATATTATAGAAAAAGTCAGCGGTCAATTTCAGATTATTGTTAATGAGTTACCTTATGCGGTTAATAAAGCAACTCTATTAACTAAGATTGCTGAATTAGTCAAAAGTAAAAGATTGGAGGGTGTTAAAGATATTCGTGATGAGTCAGACAGACAAGGATTAAGAGTGGTCTTTGATTTAAAACGAGCCGCTTTTCCGCAGAAAATTTTAAACCGTCTTTTTAAATTAACTGATCTCCAAGTGGTATTTCATGTTAATATTGTTGCTCTTTTAGATGGAATTCAGCCTAAAATTTTTGGATTAAAAGAGCTTTTAACAGAATATATTTCTCATCGTCAAGCTGTTGTTTATCGACGCACTGAACATAATTTAATTAAAACCAAAGAAAGAATTCATATTTTAAAGGGTTTAGTAATAGCGATTGATCACATTGATGAGATTATTAAGATAATTAAAGCATCTAAGGATCGCGAAATAGCTAAAACTAATTTAATAAAAAAATATCGTTTAAGCGAGATTCAGGCTCAGGCTATTTTAGAAACCCGCCTTCATCAATTGGCTAATTTAGAAAGGAAAAAAATTAAAGATGAATTAAAGGAAAAAATAAAGATCGCCAAAGAATTAAGTGAAATTTTGGCTAAACCAAAAATGATTTTAAAAATTATTAAAGACGAAATTAAAGAATTAAAGGAAAAATATGGAGATGAACGTCGGACCAAGGTAGTAAGCCATGAAATTGAAGAATTTAAACAAGAAGATTTGATCCCTAATGAACCAGCGGTGATTATTTTGACGCAAGATGGTTATATTAAAAGAGTTTCTCCGGAAAGCTTTAAATCTCAGGCTCGCGGAGGAAAAGGGGTATCGGGGATGGGAATAAAAGAAGAAGATAGGGTTCAGCATTTGATTATCACCACCACTCACGCTAATATGCTGTTTTTTACTACCAAGGGCAGGGTTTTTCAACTTAAAGCTTATGAAGTACCGCAATCTCAAAGAACGGCCAGGGGTCAATCTTTAGTAAATTTTTTGGAAATAGCTAGTGATGAAAAAGTGTCAGTTATTTTATCTACGGCTGAAGTAAAGAGTCGCGGTTATTTAATGATGGTAACCAGAAATGGCATAATTAAAAAAGTGCCAATTAGCGCTTTTGAAAATGTTCGCCGTTCTGGATTAATTGCTATTAAATTAAAGAAAGATGATACCTTAGAATGGGTTAAGACGACTTTGGATAATGATGAGATTATTTTAGTTTCGAATCAAGGCAAATCTATTAGATTTAAAGAAAAAGATTTAAGACCGCTGTCACGAGTAGCCGCTGGTGTTAGAGGAATGAAGCTTAAACCAGGTGATCAGATCGTCGGAATGGATATTTTACGCGGATCACATCAGAGTATTGATCAATATAAATTATTAGTGATCACGGAAAATGGGTTTGGTAAGATGACTGAATTAAAAAATTATCGCTTTCAAAAACGCGGCGGTTTAGGCATTAAAACAGCCAAAGTAAATGAAAAGACTGGGAAAATTGTTGGCGGAATAGTGATTATTAAAGTAATTGATGATTTGTTAGTAATTTCACGTTTAGGACAAATTATTCGTTTACCTTTAGAAAGCGTACCAACAATGAATCGATCAACCCAAGGGGTTAGGTTGATGAGATTTAAAAAAGAAAAAGATAGGGTTAGTTCATTTAATTTAATCTAAAAATGTCTACCTTAATTCAACAATTAATTGATCAAGGTCATCTAAAAACTAAAAGAATCATTCGAGCTTTTAAAAAAATTAAACGGCGGGATTTTGTTTTAAAGGAATTGCAGGGCGAAGCGGAAGAAAATTATGCTCTTTCCATTGGTCATGGCGGAACAATTTCTCAACCCCTAACAGTGGTTTTTATGATTGAACTTTTAGATCCTCAACCAGGACAAAAAATTTTGGATATTGGTTCTGGTTCAGGGTGGGTGACCGCCCTTTTAGCTGAAATAGTTGGCGAAAATGGTCAGGTTTTTGCCTTAGAAAGAATTCCAGAATTAAAAGAGTTTGGCGAAAAAAATACTTCTAAATATAATTTTGTTAGCTCAGGTCGGGCAATATTTATAACCGGTGATGGTTATAAGGGACTGCCAGATAAGGTTCCATTTGACAGAATTCATGTCGCGGCCGCTGTTGATAATGTTCCAGAAGAATTGTTAAAACAACTAACCATTGGAGGAAAATTAGTCATTCCCGAGGGCGTCGATTTACAAGATATTGTTTTAATAGAAAGAATAGCTGAAAATGAATATAAAAGAAAAAGTTTTTCAGGATTTGTTTTTGTCCCTTTGATTAGTGATATAAAAAAATGAATTATATAATTATTTCAAATAAGAAGGTTATTTTAAGCATTTTTTTATTGATTATTGGTTTAATCAGCATACTTTTTTTAGTATTTTCTAATGTTAGTCGATCAGGACCCAAGATTAAACTTGGACAAGTAGATGGGCTTTTAATCAAATTAAAAAATAACCCTAAAATTTATAAGGTGGAATCTTTAAATGATTTTGATCTTGAAGAATGGCAAGAAATTATTTTGCAAATTCCAAATGTAGAATGGGCTGAGCCAAATTATTTATTTAAAATTTCTTATGTGCCCAATGACCAATTTTATCATGAGCAATGGTACTTAAATAAAATTAAAGCGCCGCAAGCTTGGGATTTAACCAGGGGAGGAAGCCAAGATATTATAATCGCTATTTTAGATACTGGAGTGGATATTGATCATCCTGATTTAAAAAATAATATTTGGATTAATACCGATGAAGTTAAAGGTGACGCGATTGATAATGATAATAATGGCTATATTGATGACATTAATGGTTGGGATTTTATTAAAAATATTCCTAGCCCTAAGCCAAAGTTTGATGAACCTTATAATGAAAATGCCATTCATCACGGCACTTTAGTGGCTGGTATTGCCGCCGCGACCGGTGATAATATTGAAGGCATTAGTGGTTTGGCTTGGAAAAGTAAAATTATGCCCTTACGGGTTTTAAATAGCCAAGGAACCGGTAGTGTTGAGCATGTTATCTCGGCGGTTAATTATGCCCTGGACAATGGCGCTAAAGTTATTAATTTAAGTTTTGTTGGAACTAATAAAAGTTATTTTTTAAAAGAGGCTCTTAAAAAAGCTTGGCAAAATGGAGTAATTATTGTTGCGGCCGCTGGTAATGAAACAACTGGTCAACCTGTTGATTTAAATAAAACACCAAATTACCCAATTTGTTTAGATGAAGATGATGAGAATTTTATTATCGGGGTAGCCGCATTAGATAATAGTGATAAAAAAGCGATTTTTTCTGATTATGGATCAAATTGTGTTGATATTTCTGCTCCCGGTACTCGTATTTATGGTACTTTAGTTTATAATTCACGTTATGAAGAATTTAAAGAATATTATGGTGGTTATTGGTCTGGAACTTCTATTGCGGCACCTGTTGTTTCAGCTACCGCGGCTTTGATTTTTTCTATTAATCCTTTTTTCTCAAATCAGCAAGTCCAAAATTTTATTTTATCTCAAACTGATGAAGTCGATTCAGTTAATCCTGATTTTATTAATCAATTGGGCGCGGGCCGAATTAATGTTTATGCCAGTGTGGAATATGCTTATAATCAATTAGGCGGTCTACCTCAAAGTAATTATATTATTACCGGCGCCGGTCCAGGCGGCGGTCCCCACGTTAGAGTTTTTGATTCGTCTGGTTCACCAATTAGCGGATTTTTTGCCTATAATGAAAATTTTTCCGGCGGAGTTAACGTGGCAGCCGGAGACGTTGACGGCGACGGGAAAGATGAAATTATTACCGGCGCCGGTCCAGGCGGCGGTCCCCACGTTAGAGTTTTTGATTTATCTGGCCGACCAGAAGGAAGTTTTTTTGCCTATAATGAAAATTTTTCCGGCGGAGTTAACGTGGCAGTGGGAGACGTTGACGGCGACGGGAAAGATGAAATTATCACCGG
>JACZVN010000015.1 GCA_022572625.1 Patescibacteria group bacterium
TGGGTTATAAAAAAGGATTGTTATGAAAATGATTTCACAAAAAAAAGCCATCACCGCTCTCATAATTGTTTTTGTTATTGCTTTTTTATTCGGAGCAATTGTTAGCCAGAATTTTATGCCGACAAATTTAACTCTTAACTGGCGATTTTTACCCGTTCCTAAAGATATTAGTCCTGATTTAGATTATAATCTTTTGATTAAAGTTTGGTCAATGATTAAGGATAAGTATGTTGTTCAGCCGGTTTCTGATAAGGATTTATTTTATGGTTCATTAAAAGGATTAGCTATGGGTTTAAAAGATCCTTATTCAGTTTTTTTAGAACCGGATTTAGCCAAGAAATTTATTGAAGATATGTCTGGTAGTTTTGAAGGTATTGGCATTGAAATAGGCATCAAGGATGAACGTTTGACCGTGATTGCCCCCTTGCCTGATACACCAGCTTTACGGGCTGGTCTTCGCTCGGGAGATAAAATCTATGGTATTGACGGCCAAAATACGAGCGGGATGAGTTTAGATGAAGCAGCCCATTTAATTCGCGGCCCCAGGGGTACATCGGTAATTTTGACTACTTGGCGTGAAGGAAAAACTACCACTCAAGAGGTAGAAATAGTTCGCGATGTCATTGATATTGAATCTGTGTCCTGGGAGTTAATGGGTAATAAAATAGCTTATTTAAAGATTGCTCATTTTTCTGATGATACTTGGGAAGAATTTCAAGATTTAGCCCGAGTTATTATTAAGGCTGACCCTAATGGATTGATAGTTGATCTTCGTAATAATCCTGGCGGTTATTTAGATACGGCGGTTAATATGGCTGGCTATTGGATTGGGCAAGAGATAGTGACTATTTCTAAAGATGCCAAAGATAAAGAAACAGAATATAGAAGTTATAACCAAGGAGATTTAAAGCATATCTCAACTATTATTTTAGTTAATCAAGGCTCAGCTTCAGCCTCAGAAATTTTAGCCGGCGCTCTCCAGGATTATAAGCAGGCCACGATTTTAGGAGAGAAGACTTTTGGCAAAGGTTCAGTTCAGGAACTAGAAACATTTTCTGATGGCTCAGCTTTAAAATTAACCGTCGCTTATTGGTACACGCCCCTGGGTCGTTCGATTAATGACGAAGGAATTATGCCCGACATTGAAATTAAAATGATTGAGGAAGATTATGAACTTAACCGTGACCCTCAACTTGATCGAGCCTTAGAAATTCTAGGCGGAACTCCACCGGCTAGTGAATAATAAAATTTATTAATATTTATAAATAAAAATTATGGACCTTAAGCGTCCATAATTTATTTAAACTTAGTTATTAAATTAATAGATAATTATTTTTTAGGCATCACACTAACAAATTTTTTCCAACGCAGTTTACCGGTAAAATTAGGTGTCTTTTTTTTAGAAAAATAAACCTTTCCTTCAGTTAGGGAATAAAGAGTATCATCTCTCCCCTTGCGAACATTTAAGCCAGGATGAAATTTAGTTCCCCTTTGTCTAACAATAATCATTCCCGGTTTAACCACCTCATCACCGTATTTTTTAATTCCTAATCTTTGTCCTTTTGAATCGCGTCCCAAACTAGTTGAGCCACCAGCTTTCTTATGTGCCATAATACATTAATTTAACAACCAAATAATTAAACAATTTAACATTTGAAAAAATTATAACATTAAACTAGAACTTGTCAACTCTTTTTAATTATTATATGGTTATATTATTAAATAATTTTTTTATGAAGATTGAAAGTAGTTTATTACAAATTATAAAAGTCAGATTTGACCAAGATAAAAGATTATTTTTATTAATTGGTCTTTCCCTGGTCTTCAATTTTTTAACTTGGTTTTTTATTTTGATTAATTTTTGGGGTTTTGATCAGCCGATTATTCTTCACGCCAATATTTTATTTGGTATAGATTCAGTCGGCCATTGGCAAAAATTATTAATTTTACCCCTCCTTGGCCTGGGGATTTTTGTTATTCATTTTGTTCTTATTTTTTATTCTAATTTCAAACAAAAATATTTTTTTATTAATTTATTAAACTTCTCTCTTTTGATAATAGAAATAATTTTATTAATTTCGGTTATATTAGTTATTAATTTGTAGCATGTTTTTTTATTTAGTCAAAATTTTTATTCTCACTACTTTGTCTTTTGGTATTACCTTTTTATGGACGCCAGTTTTAACTCATTTTCTCTATAAGTATAAATTGGGCAAGCAGATTCGTGACGGCCAAGGAACGCCCATTTTTTCACGTCTTCATAAGGCCAAATCAGGGACGCCCACCATGGGCGGGGTATTAATTTGGGGGACGACGGCCGGTTTAGCCATTACTATTTTTTATTTGGCTAAATTTACTCAGCTGGATATTTTTAAAGAGCTTAATTTTTTATCCCGGTCGCAAACCCTTTTACCTTTGGGAGCCTTAATTGCTTCAGCTTTAGTCGGGGCCTTTGATGATTTTTTAAATATTAAAAAAATAGGGAGCAACGGCGGCGGATTACGGGTCCGCCACAAATTAATTCTTTATACTTTAATCGCCGCTTTTGGCGCCTGGTGGTTTTTTTCAAAACTAGGGTGGGATATTATTCATGTTCCATTTTTAGGGGATTATAATATTGGGATTTGGTATGTCCTGCTTTTTATTTTTATTATTGTGGCCACTAGTTTTTCCGTTAACGAAACTGATGGTTTAGATGGTTTAGCCGGTGGAGTTCTTTTAATTGCTTTTGCTTCTTATGCGATTATTGCCTTTGCTCAAGGAAAGTTTGATTTAGCTGTTTTTTGCGGAGTAATTGTCGGCGCTTTGACGGCTTTTTTATGGTTTAATATTTACCCGGCTAGATTTTTTATGGGTGATACCGGGTCAATGTCCTTGGGGGTGACCCTAGGGATTATTGCCATGTTAACTAACACTTTTTTACTTTTACCTTTTATTGGTTTTATTTTAGTCATTGAATCATTATCCGTTATTATCCAAATCACTTCAAAAAAATTTCGTCATAAAAAAGTTTTTCTTTCCACTCCAATCCACCATCATTTTGAAGCGATTGGTTGGCCAGAACCTAAAATTGTGATGCGTTTCTGTCTGATTAGCGGAGTGATGGCGATGATCGGTCTAATTATTTTTCTTACCGAGATGATTTTATAAAAATGAAATATAATTCACCTGATTATTTATTAATTGTTAGTTTTGTTGTTTTGATTATTTTAGGTTTATTTGTTTTATCTTCTGCTAGCTATTTTGTCGCCTGTCAAAAATTTAATGATTGTTATTTTTATTTAAAACATCAACTGCTTTATGGTTTATTGCCTGGGGTAGTATTTTTTTTATTTTTATCTTTTTTTAATTTTAATCATTTTAAAAAATTGGCGCTCCCTTTATTGATTTTAACCATCCTTCTTTTGATTGCAGTTTTTATTCCTCATCTTGGTTTTGCCAAGGGTGAAGCTAGGCGATGGATTAAAATTGGCAGTTTTATATTTCAGCCTTCAGAAATTGCCAAGTTAACTTTTTTTATTTATTTATCTGCCTGTATGACTAAGCATATTAAACAGATTAAAGATTTTAAACAAACATTTATTCCCTTTGTAATTCTTTTGAGTCTTATTTCGATTCTGATTATATTGCAGCCCGATGTGGGAACATTAATGGTGATTATTAGTAGCTCATTGGTCATTTATTTTATCGCTGGCGCTCGCTGGGTTCATTTAACTTCTTTAGTTACTGGTTTAATTGCTATTTTGTTAGTTTTAATTAAAATTGCTCCATATCGTTTAGCTCGAATTACCGCTTTTTTAAATCCAGAAATTGATCCCCAGGGTATTGGTTATCATATTAGTCAAGCTATTATCGCAGTTAGCTCCGGCGGCTTTTTTGGCCGAGGATTGGGACATTCATACCAAAAAATATATTATTTACCTGAAGTAGTTAGTGATTCTATTTTTGCGGTGATGGCCGAGGAATTTGGTTTTATTTTAATGCTTTTAGTGGTTGTTTTTATATTGCTTTAACTTACCGTATTTTTCATCTGGCTGGTTTAACTAAAGATAATTTTGCTTATTTGTTAACCGTGGGCATTGGTTTTTGGTTTATTTTTCAGGCGATGCTTAATATGGGAGCAATGCTTGGACTTTTACCTTTAACCGGTATTCCTTTGCCGCTAATTGGTTATGGCGGTACTAGTTTAGCTATTTTTCTAGCCGCTTTTGGGATTGTGATTAATATTTCCCGGCAAGTTTCTAATCAAGAAACTTCTTAACTTAAGCTTCTTGATTTATTTCAAACAAGTAAACTTAGTATAAAAGGCAAACTTAGTTTTAAGATTACCAAGAAAGGGATTAATATTCTAGATTTACTTTGCGTCGAGAGGGGTGCTTGACAAATTTTCGAAATTTGTTATAATATTAACAGTTTATAGTTTATCGTTTATTGTTTATCTTTATTTTCCTGTTTATCAGTGGCGAAACCGGGCATCCCTCCTATCCGGGAAGTAACCGTAAGTTAAGGTTGATCTTGCATGTCAAGCGTAGGCCTTGAGCTGGTAAACAGGAAAATAAATGACTGGTTTAATAAATTTAATTATTTAAAATGGTTTTTAAAAACTCCCTTGGTCGGAGTTTTTTTAATTAGTTATTAAAAATGATTAAGTCGGATTAATTTTTTTAATTATATTGGTTCATGGATTTTTCCAAGCCCTGTTCAATCGTCATTAAAACAGCTTGCTTGCTTAATTCAATTATTTGATCAATTATTTTTTTTTCTTCTTTGTTAAAATTTTTTAAGACAAATTTTTCGGTTTCTATTGGTTTTTCGCTTAAAGGACGAATGCCAATCCTGAATCTGATAAAATTTTGTGTGCCCAGATGATCAATAATTGATTGAATGCCTTTATGCCCGGCCGATGATATATTTTGGCCAATCCTGATAGTGCCCAAAGGTAGATCAATATCATCATGAACGACCATGATATTTTCTACTTTAAGATAGTGTTTTTTTTGAATATATTTTACTGATTGCCCTGAATTATTCATTAAGTTATGCGGTTTAATAATTTCAACTAATTGTTTACCAATTTGTTTTTTAGTATAAAGGCAGTTAGCTTTTTTATTTTTTTTCCAGCCTGTTTTGTCAACCAGCAGGTCGACTATTCTAAAGCCGATATTATGACGAGTCTTTTCATATTTTTCCCCTGGGTTTCCCAGTCCGACAATTAAGAACATAGATTCTTGAGTTAAGTTATTAAATTGATAATAATTGGTGTTCCGGCTAAATCCCAATTTTTTCTTATTTGTTTTTCAATAATATTAATCTGAGCATTGGAAATCATTTTTCTTCGAATAATTTTAGTCGGAGCTTTAAGGGTGAATTCTGGCGGATTTTGTGCAATTTGAGACATTTTTACATTTTTCCAAACTTCAGGTTTAAAGTTTTTATCTTTAATAATTTTTTCTAAGAATTTATTTAATTTATCCTGATGGATTAAAAGATATTTATTTTTTTGGACCCTTTGAATTAAGCTGAATATGCGATTAACATTTTGCTGGGTTTTAGCTGAAATAAAAATAATCGGGGCCCATCGAGCTAAAGGTAGATATTCATTAATGACCTTTGTTTTTATTAAACGATTAAGATTTTGTTTAGTCAAGAGGTCGCATTTATTAATAATAATAATTAAACCTTTTTTATTTTTAATAATCAACCGGAGTAGCGTTTTATCTTGATGACTGATTTCGCTGGTAACGTCGAGCAACATTAAAATAATATCAGATTTTTGAATAGTTTTTAAAGATTTTTGAACGCCAATTTTTTCAATCCCAGATTCAACTTTAGCTTGTTTTCTAATGCCCGCTGTATCAACAAGTAGGATTGATTGTCGGTCTGGCCCGATCTGCACCAGAGTATCCTGGGGCCCACGGGTGGTGTGCGGTAGCGATGAAACAATAACTTTTTCTTCGCCTAAAAGCGAGTTTAAGAGGGTTGATTTGCCGACGTTGGGACGGCCCATAATCGCCACTTTAATTGGCTCCTGATCTTGAGTCGCTTCAATCGGTCTAATAGTTTTTTTTAAGGGCAAGAGTTTTAAAGCCTGGTCTAATAAGTCTCCAATCCCGGTGCCGTTGGCAGCGGAGATGGCCAAGGGCTGCCTAAATCCTAATTGTAACCAGCTTAAACCTTGGGCCCATTTTCTTTTCTGCGGATTATCAGCCTTATTAAGAACAAGAATAGTTGGTTTTTTAGATTTTTTAATCAGGCGATTGATTTCTCTTTCAAAATTAGAAATCGGCGGTCCGGATAATTCGTTAGATTCAGGGATTATTTCCGCCGGTGGCCTGATTTCAATGATAAAAAAAATAAGGTCTGATTCTTTAATCGCCTTAACGATATGTTTTTTAACTTGTTTTTTTATTTGATCTTTAGCTATTTTTTCAATTTCTTCTAACCCTCCGGTATCAATAATCATCAAATTTTGTCCCCGCCACTGACATTGGCCATAATTTCTATCCCGGGTTGTTCCAGGTTGGTGGGAAATAATGGCTTTTTGTTCTCCAATTAAGCTGTTAAATAGGGTTGATTTGCCGACGTTGACCTGACCAATCAAAGCGATAGTCAGAGGTTTAGTTTCTTTTAAGGGTTGACTTCTTAAGAGATTATTGTTCATTTCCGACGATAATTAAAAAATCAGCTTGATTAGTATTTAAAATAAATTTAAATTCTTCGGGAATATCATTAATAATATCTGTTTTTAATATTGTTTTAAGGGTATTTAATTCTTCTGACCAGTCAAACTCATTAGCTGAATTATAAATGATGGTTTTTTCATAATTTCGGGTTGGGGCATTACCAATTTTAATCACGGTCAAATTTTGGGCATTAAGTTTTTTGCTGGTTTGTTTGGCCAGTCCATTAATATAGGTGCCATTTAAAATAATTATTTTTGGTTCTGGACTGGTTAGGACTGGTTCTTGATTAAGAGATAAATTTTCCGTTGAATTACTTAAACCGGAAACTCTTTGGCCAAAAACTATTTGTTCTTGAAAAGGGAGAGATTTAAACATTTCCCTGGCCAATTTAGCTAAATTTTTAAAATTGCCGCTTTTAGTTTTAAGAATATAGGCGCCGTCAATATTGATTTCTTCTTTTAAAAGACCGTTTTCACCAACCGTAATTACTTTAGTCGTAATTTTATTTTCGTTTATTTGTGAGATCAGCTTAGCTAATTTAATACTTTGACTAATATCAAGATTGCTGCTGACATTATTTTTAAGGATATTATAAAAACGCCAGATTTTTTGCGGTTGAGTTAAAAGATTTTCTTGAGCCGCTTTTTCTTTAAGCGCAAAGAGAACTTTTTGTTGTCGTTTAGCGCGGGCAAAATCTGACCCCTCTTCATTATTGCCATGGCGGGATCGGACAAATTCAAGCGCTTTTTGGCCGTCCATTAACTGTAATCCAGCTTCAAAGATAACTGGACGATAGGAAAAATTTGGTCCAGGAAATTGATAGTCAATAAATCCTTTTTCCACCTCTACTTTAATTCCTCCCAATTCATCAATAAGATTTTTAAAAAGATTAAAATCAACCCTGACCCAATAGTGAATATTTAAATCTAAAATATTTTCCACCACTTGACTGCTTAAGACTCCGCCATCCTTTGACTGAATCATTCCTAAAGCGTTGGCCGAGTTAATTTTCCGCCAGCCATAATTTGGCACTGGCACATAAAGATCGCGCGGAATAGAAAGTAATCCTAATTGGGAAGTGGAAGGTTTTAAGCTGGCCAAGATAATGGTATCGGTTAAAAATGGTCCTTCATGTTCTGCTCCTCCCATGCCTAGAATTAAGATATTAATTCGGTCGCTTAATTCACCTTTTAAAATTTTGTCTTTGCCCACCATTAATCTGGCCACCCCTTCCCAAAAAGAAAGACGGCCTAAATTGGTGATTAGACTGTCGCGCGAAAAAATAATGTTGGTAAAAAACAGGATTAAAATAATAAAAATTAAAATTAAAACTCGATAAATTAAACGAGTTTTTTTAGTTGGCGGTGATTCAATATCTTCAGTTGGTTTTCTAGGTGGAGTATAAACTCCATTGATTAAATTAATATGACGTTCGGACATAGATTTTAATATATAATATAAACATAATAGTAACAAACAGTAAAAATTAATCAAGCTAAGAGTGACTAGTCAAAGATTAAGCCAGATTTTATTACCCTGTGGATAACTTTTTTAA
>JACZVN010000131.1 GCA_022572625.1 Patescibacteria group bacterium
TAGAGCACCAGTATCATAAACTGGCCGTCGCGGGTTCGAATCCCGCCCCTGCTATTTTTTATTCTAAAAAATTATACTTAATTTAAGACTATACAAAAAACTCATAAACATTACATTATGAGCTTTAAAATTAAATACTAGATAATAAAAAATCCCTAAACAAGGAATTTTTTTATTTATAATTTCTGATTAAAAAATTATTTTTAATTAACCTTTCTAAAACATATTCTACTCCAGTGACAGAAATTATCGCCACTACTATTCCTCCTAAAATATCACTCGGATAATGAACTCCAACAAAAATTCGACTCAATCCTACTAATAAAGCCAAACCTAATAAAATTAAACCAAATTTTCGCCAGTCAACTAAAACGCTAAGAGTCATAGCAAAAGCAACGGTTGCATGATCTGAAGGAAAAGAAAAATCTTTTAAACCAATAATAAATTTAGCTAACTGATAAATTTCTTGATGATCAACAAACGGCCGTGGTCGGGCTACTAACTGACTAATTAAATAACTTAAAACAATACTTAAAACCGTAGACAAAACAACTTTAATTAATACCCAGATTAATTTATTTCTTTTATTAGAGAAAAAATAAATTAAGATAATAATCAAAGGAAAACTAAAAATCAGAAAATCAGAAAAAATTATTCCAACCATGTCTAACCATTGCCATTGACCAGCTAAACTATTAATTTGTTTAATTAAAAAATAATCCATCTTATTCACCAATTATTTTAACTATTACCTGACGTTTACGTGAATGATTATCAAAATCACATAAAATAATTTGTTGCCAAGTGCCTAAACTCATTTTCCCTTTGCTTATGGGTATTGATAGACAAGGTCCCAAGAAACTGGCCCTTAAATGTGAAAATCCATTATCGTCTCCCCAAGTAGCATCATGATGATATTTTTTATCACGGGGAATTAATCTTTCGATGAATTCCTGGAAATCTTTAACTAAATTAGGTTCGTATTCCAAAGTTGTAATACTCGCAGTTGAACCAGTAATAAAAATTATTACTACTCCATTTTGAATTTTAGATTCAGTTAAAATATCTGCAACCCTACTAGTCAAATCAATAATATCAGTTAATCCTTTAGTGGATAAATTAATTTTTTTTTGATAAGTCATAGTTTTTAATTTAACAAAACTATTAACTTCAGACAAGTTATACCTTGACCTAAAAACATAATTTTACTACAATAATATTATAATTGTACTTTAAAATTTAACCTCTTAACTTTGTCTGAAAGTTGAGTGAGTAAAAAAGGAGGATTTTATGAATCCCGGTTCTGGTTTAATAACCAAACTTGGTAAAATTATTATTTTTTTACTGGCCTTAGAAATAGTATTTTTTATCCATGAATACGGACATTTTTCTGAATTTAAAAAAAGAAATATTCCAATTGAAGAATTCTCTTTAGGTATTGGACCAATCATATATCAAACCAAGATCAATAAAGTTAAATTTAGCTTTAGGTTAATTCCACTCGCGGCCTATGTAATGCCAACGTCAGAAGGTTATGAAATAATCAAAGAACAAACTTCTTCATGGGACAAAATTATTATTTACTCGGCTGGAGTAAGAAATAATCTTATCAGTGCGATCATCATGGTCTGGCTATTACAATTAGTGGCTTTAAAGAGAAAAATAATTTCTTCGGGCAAATTAATTAAAGAATTAATTTACCTACCAGTTAATTTGGTAATGAAATTTTTAGATTGTTTTCTAGCCGTTTTTATTCAAAGACTAAAAATTAAAGACAGATTTATTTTATCAACTGGAGGATTTAATCCGCCTAAAATAATAAAAAAAATTATTTTCTTGAGTTTTATTCTAGGTTTCCTTAATATTTTACCCATTCATCCTTTGGATGGCGGGAGAATATTTACTGATCTAATCTCTAAATTTTTAAGCGAGCCAGTCATGTTTACTATTCAAATTACTTCTTTTTGGCTTTTAATCTTTATATTTTTCTTTCGGGGAATTAGAAAACATAAATTTGTAGATTATCGAACAATGATATAATAAGAGCGATGAGTTATATTTTCATCGCTCTTTTAATTTTTAATTATGTCT
>JACZVN010000132.1 GCA_022572625.1 Patescibacteria group bacterium
AATTCTACCCCAGTCGCCCCTCCACCAATAATCACCAGATGAGCGGTGCATAATTTAGCTTTTAATTCTTTCTTTTTACAGGCAGTAAATATTTCATGAAGGTGTTTTTTAAGGCGCAGGGCTTCATTAATTGATTTAAATTTAAATGAAAGTTTTTGGATTCCAGGAATATTAAAAAAGTTAGTTTCACTTCCCAAGGCGAGGACCAGCATATCAAAATGATAGCGTGAGCCAGAATTTCCATAAAGTTTTTTCTCATTGAGATTTATTTTAATAATTTGATCTTTAACAAGTTCAATATTTTTATTTTTAAAGATTTTTCGCAAGGTGATCGATATTCCTAGCGGTGAATATCCAGTGACTAATCGACACAGCGCTGGAGTGTACTCAAAATTAGATTTGTTATTAATCAAGACTATTTTAATTTTCGGGAGTTTTTTCTTGGCTAAATCAAGGGCGCAGCGAATTCCCCCAAACCCACCGCCAACAATAATAATTTTTTTATCAGGTAAATAGTTAGCCATTATATTTTAAGGATTATAATAATATAGAAGGTGGACTCGGGGAGAGTCGAACTCCCGACCTCCTCATTGCAAATGAGGCGTTCTACCACTGAACTACGAGCCCAAAATTATTTGACTAAAAATCCAGCCACCCCGCTTAAAATATCAGACCAGATACCACTGATGACTAAAAGTCCAATAATGATAATTAATAAACCAATTAATCGATAGAATAGGCGAGTCCCTCCTTCCATACTCAAATGTTTTTCCGCCCAATCAACGCGCCCAAAATTTCTAAATATCCACTCTGATTTCCAGGTGACCATAAATCCAATAATAATAATTAAGACGCCAATAAAAAAATCAAACACGGTTTTTAATTTATAGTTAGATTATAAATGTGATCATGGTGGGCCTGGCAGGGATCGAACCTGCTACCACTTAGTTATAAGCTAAGCGCTCTGCCAATGAGCTACAGGCCCCTTAAAGCTTTATATTAATAATTATACAATTTTTTTTTAAAAAAACAATCTTGTTTAAGGGTTTACAATTTAAAGTTTATAATTTATAGTTAATTTATGCCTCAATTTAAATCTTATAATATTATTACGCAACAAGAACTCCCGGAAGATCAGGGGATAGATTTAACTTTAAGACCAGGAACTTTAGTTGATTTTATTGGTCAAGAAAAATTAAAAACTAATTTAAAAATATTTATCAAAGCGGCCCGAGGACGTCAGGAGCCATTAGATCATACCTTATTTCATGGTTCACATGGATTAGGTAAAACAACTATTTCACATATTATTGCTCATGAGATGGGTTCAGAAATTCAAATTACTTCTGGTCCAGCTATAGAGAGGGTGGGTGATTTAGCAGCGATTTTAACTAATTTAGAAGATAAAGGGATTTTATTTATTGATGAAATTCATCGACTTAATCGTTCAATTGAAGAAATTCTTTATCCAGCGATGGAAGAATATGCTTTAGATCTAGTAGTAGGTAAGGGACCAGGGGCAAAAATTTTACGTTTAGATTTACCGCGTTTTACTTTAATCGGAGCGACTACTAGACCCAGTTTACTCTCACCTCCCTTAAGGGATCGTTTTGGGCTGACTCATCAATTGGATTTTTATCAAATTGATGATATTAAAAAAATTATCCAACGTTCAGCCAATATTTTAAATATAGAGCTTAATGATCAAGCGGCTCAAGAAATTGCTAAATGTTCGCGTTTCACTCCTCGGGTTGCCAACCGGCTTTTAAAAAGGGTCCGTGATTATGCTCAAGTAAAAAATAAAAAAATAATTGATCTTGATTTAGCTGTTTATGCTTTAAAAATGTTGGAAATTGATAAAATGGGTTTAAATTCGGTTGATCGTCGGATTTTAACTACTTTAATTAGTAAATTTTCTGGCGGGCCGGTCGGAATTAAAACTTTAGCCGTAGCTACGGGTGCCGACTTAGATAGTTTAGAAGAAATTTATGAGCCTTATTTAATTCGGCTGGGTTTTTTAAACCGAACGCTCCGTGTTTTCCTCTCCCCCGATTTAGCTTATCAACACCTGGGTTATAAAAAAGGA
>JACZVN010000133.1 GCA_022572625.1 Patescibacteria group bacterium
TTAATAATGCAAAACGGAGAGGAATGGGATCTAGCAATAGTTGATCTTATTCTTAGCGAGCCTCATAGAGAAGGTATGTATTTCCGCTGTAAAATTATTAAAGACAAAGTTAAAATAGAACTGCTTAGGTAACACTAAGATAAGTAAAATCCGCCCTGATTATAGGACGGATTTTTACTTGACAAAACGAGAAAATGTGTTTTAATAAAGCTAAAGAGCAGGCTTAACCGCTTGCAGTTCTTTTAAAATCAATAAAGGGGGTTAATGGAATTTACTAATTTTGGTTGGAATACGCTCACCTTTGGATTCTTAGGAATGATTGTTTTCACTATTGTTGGATCCTGGGGGCTTTTAAAACAAAATGAAAAAATCTGGAAAAATCAATCAGGAAAATTACTGTCAATTACTTGGTTTGTAGCCAACTTTTATATGTGCATCGCGATTTTTCTGTATGGTCTAGATCAATTCAGTATCTCGCTAATATTCCATGGTATTATTCGAGGACTATTTCATATTCCCATTCTCATTGGCTTACGGCGTTTCAAAGGTTTCAAAATTTTAGAAATTATTATTTTTTATGCTATGGCCGGTGGCATCTTGCTTATGATTATTCTTCCAATGAAAGCCTTATTTTTTCTTTTATTTTCATACATTGGCATTATTGCTTTATCAACCCAACCATGGGAAATTTGGCGAAAAAAAGAAGTAGGAGAACTCTCAATCAGACTGATAATGACATACCTAATAAGTAGTTTATTCTGGCTGCTTTACTCATTTGCCTTTGATAATTTGACTATGAAAATCGTCAGTATTTCATACTTTATAATTCTTCTTATTATTACCCAATTATGGTTTAAATATCATACCAAAACAATATAAAAGCTTCTGAAAAAACAAATATTCAGAGGCTTTTTATTTCTATCTATTGAAAAAATTATTAAATTAAGTAGAATAAACATATGCCGAAGTGGTGAAATTGGTATACACGCATGGTTTAGGACCATGTGGGCGTAAGCCCGTGTGGGTTCGAGTCCCACCTTCGGCACTTATATCTTAAAATCTATGATTATCAAAATTGGGCATCGAGGAGCGATGGGGTATGAACCAGAAAATACCCTTATTTCTTTTAAAAAAGCTTTAGATTTAGGGGTAGATATGATTGAATTGGACGTGCATCTTTGTCAAACCGGAGAATTAGTAGTTATTCATGATAAAAAAGTTAACCACACCACCAACGGTCAAGGCCAAGTAATAAAAAAAGGTTTAGCTGAATTAAGGTTACTAGATGCGGGGAAAGGAGAAAAAATTCCTTTACTCCAAGAAGTATTTGATCTGGTTAAACAAAGGACTAAAATCAATATTGAACTTAAGGCTAAATATACGGCTAAACCAGTGGCTCAACTGATTAAAAAATATGTGACTGAAAAAGGATGGACCTATAATGATTTTTTAGTTTCTTCTTTTTTCCGTCCTGAATTAAAAAAACTTTATCATCTAAACCCGGAAATTAAAATCGGCGTCTTAGTGGAAAAATTTCCTTTTGGTTTTTTCAAGTTAGCAGAAAAAGTTAAGGCGGTTTCAATTCATTTTCATAAAAAATTAGCCAGACCATACTTGATTAAAAAAACCCAGCAAAAAGGTTTAAAGGTCTTTATTTATACCCTTGATAATCCTGAAAAAATAAAAAAAATGAAATCTTTAGGAATAGATGGAATTTTTTCAAACTACCCAGATCGATTATAAGATAATTAAAAAAAAATTATATAGTTAAAATATAATGATCTACACAAGACAAGGCGACCAGGGACAAACAAGTATTCCTGGATCTAGACAAAAAATTTTAAAAAACTCACTGTTAATTAAAGCTTTGGGAGAGCTTGATGAATTGAATTCTCTAATCGGACTGGGTAAAGTTAAATCTAAAAAACAAAAAAATATTTACCAGATTTTAGCTAAAATCCAGAATGATTTGTTTATTATTCAAGCGGAAATAAGCGGCCATCATAAAAAAATAAAAAAACAAAGAATTCAAGAAATAGAAAAAATCATTGACCAAATAGAAAAAAAACTGCCTCGAATAAAA
>JACZVN010000016.1 GCA_022572625.1 Patescibacteria group bacterium
TGATGTCATCAATCTTAATCTGATACTCATCTCTTACGTTGTACTTTTTAGAACTCTGGCCACCCCCGGTTTTTAAAGTAAGTAGATTGCTATGCCCAGGCCATTTTCGCAAACGCAGCACAACTCCTTGTTTTTTCAGTTTTCCGGCCGGGAAATCAAAAAAAACATTTTGTTCTAGCCCTTGCCAAACCAAACGAGCGCCTAGTTTATTGAGTTTGGGAATAATATTTCTAAAATTTTTTACTTTAAATTTTACTTCAATTTCCTTCATAATTATAAATATTTATTAACCCATTTAATGGTTTTAGTAATCGCCTTCTCTTTAGCCTCTGGAATCAAAAAATCATGGTCGCCCCCTTTAATAATTTCTAGTTCTTTTATACAAGAAAACATCTCAAAATATTTTTTGATAATATTCAATCCTATCATATGATCCTTGGCACCGAAAACTACTAAGATTGGACATTTGATAATTTTAATCTTATTTTTTAAATTAATCGTTCCAAATTCTTCCCACATCGCTTTGCCAACTTTCACCTTTTCGCCAGTCAAAATTCTCTTTCTAATAACAAAGCCTTTCTTTTTTATCTCTTCTTTATAATTTTCATATAAACGTTTATGAGTAAATGGCGGACTCCATAAAATTAAAGATTTAATCGTCTTATCATAACCCAAAATAGCAACGGTCGCCCCTAAACTTAAACCAATTAAAGTAATCTGTTCATAGCCTTTATCTTTAACAAATGTAATCACGTCTTTTAAATCTCTCACCTCAGAGCTGACCGTCGCTTGTTCAAAACTGCCTTCACTCTCACCCGAACCATAACAGTCAAACCTGATCACCGCGTATCCTTGGACACAAAGTTTTCTAGCGCCATCTCTCATAATTGGCTGATAATCTTTATCTCCCTTAAAACTATGAATCATTATTACTACCTTATCAGTCGTATTTTTAGGAGTATGGAAAATGGCTGACAACTTTTTATAATTCCTATTTAAAATAGTAATTTTCTTCTCCATTATATTTTTAATAGATTTAATAACTCTTTTTCCGCCTTTCTCAGATCAATAAACGTTTTAAAGCCATATTTCTCAGCTTCTTTTTTAAAAATTGACCCTTCTCTGATAAACATTTCAGCTTCTTTTTTTTGCAATTCTTCAGTTCTGCCCCAGCAGGGCTCTTTTTTTAATCGTTTAAAAATCTGGGCAAATGATTTTCCTAAAAAATATATCCCTGGAAAATCCAAATCAGCTTTGGCTAAATGCGGCAAAATATTCACTCCTTCAAAAATAGCTGGCTCCCCTGCTGCCACCACTTTATTAATTTTCTCTTTTATAATCGGCCAAATCGCTTCTGACTGATTTTTAAGATTCTGCCAATGCTTTTGACTGTCCGTAGACTGCCAATATTTTTCTTCATTTTGATGCCAAAAAAAGTTTACCCAAGGCTCTAAGTTCGGATCCTTTTTTAACTCGCTTCGCCATCTATCAATATCAATATGCTGTACTTTAAACGCTTTAGCCACTTTTCCGGCCAGATAACTTTTGCCAGCCGCCGGTATGCCGCCAATGAAAACATATTTCATAAGCTTATTATTTTAACGCTTTGCTTTTATTTTTTTTTATTTAATAACCAGGAGCTGGATTGAATTTTCCCGCCCCCAACATTAAAAACCATTTGACAGCCAATCTCCTGGCAGGTTTGAACTTCCGGAATAGTTTTTTTGGTCTGGTCTCCACCGTTGGCAAAAATATCCGGTTTAATAAGCTCCAAAGTTTTACAAACACTAAAATCTTTTGAATTTTTAGGATGGCGGGTTAAAACCACTTGATCAACACAGGTTAATTCTTCCAAAATCCCTTTTCTTTCTTTTTCCGGCATAAAAACATAACCCTTTTTCTTTTTAAGCCAGTGATCATTATTTAAAATAATCACTAGTTTATCTCCGAGTTTAAGGGCCTGTTTAAACAAATGAATATGGCCGAGATGAACTGGATCAAATCCGCCACTGACGGCTACTACTATTTGTTTTTTGTTTTTGCGTTTCATAATATTTTTAAATAGTCAGTATAAACTATTGACAAATCTTTAAAAATATGTTAAGCTATTAAAAGTGATGAAAGTAAAGGGAGATTTATGATGAAAAAGATAGGTTCTTTAATCCGCAGAGGTTGGTTCATTATTCTCGCAAATTTATTTATTAATAATGATCATTGTAATATTTGCGGGGACAGCTACGTCGGTTTAGCAAACGATTGCCGGTGTACAAATTACGGTAAATAATTTGCGATTCATTTAAGTTCTTTATAAACTGTGCCTAATTTTCTCAGGCCTTATGTGAGAAAACGTAAGCGGTAGTTGGTTTAAGCCACTATCCGCGGTCAGGTACGAAAACCCTGACTTTTTTATTTCTCAATTACCTATAAATTTTTCCTATCCCTCATGGCATTTTTTATATTTCCTAGCGAGCTCACAGACGAAAGTAAGCTTTCATCTGAGGCGAGCGATGGAATTTTAAGTGTTGTCACGCGCCGTGATAGCGCTTATATTTCCTCTTAACCACAAAATTTTATTATTCCTTTTCTATCCTGCAAAAATCTAATCAAACTTCTTAAACCATAAAGGCACATACTGACCAACAACTTTTTGAATCTTCTCAATTTTATTCTCTGCTTCTTCAAAATTTACAGAAGGGACAAAATATTCTTCTGGATATTTCTTTTGTGCGTCTGGAGCTTCAAAATTAAGCGCCGCATTAATGTCTCGTACTTTTTTTTCTGCTAATTCTTCAACGTTTTCTTCTTTTTCCATATCCGATACTATTCCTTCAATCCGCTCGCGCCCCTTGCAAAAAACAATATCAAGTTTTTTTCCTTTTGGAATGTCCTTTTCATTACAAATCCCTGCCTCAATGAAATATTGATGACTAAATTGCGAACGCTGCAAATATACAATATGCCATGAATCTCCAACCTTACGAGACCATAAAGAATATCCTGTCTTTTTAAATCCAGAATTACCTAATACTTCGGACATTTTTTCGCTTAATATCTTTCGCACTTCTTTTCTATAATTTTTTTCTGCTTTTCGATCAAATTCTTTAACTTCCTTTTTATCATTATTATTTTTTTTACTAAAATTTTCTCTAAATTCTTCAGTCATATAATTATATTATACTTAAATTTACACGCCTTATAAAATAATTGGACCTGGTTAATATAAATTGGCATCCCCCTCTCACCCTAACCACCAATTATTATTTATTTTTATTTTTCATTTATCTATTTTCTATTTACCCGTGGCACCTTTTATATTTTTTGCCTGACCCGCAGGGACAGGGGTCGTTCCTCCCAATTTTTTTCTTTTTTCCGCCTTTTTCATCTATGGCTGATCCCGCTTGACCACTAATTTTGGCTGGGGCGCTTAATTTCATTTCCGGGCTGGGTTGTTGGGGCATTCTTTCAATCATCCCCACCTTATAAATAGAAAAAACAACCTGCTTGTTAACCGCTTCCATTAATTCATTAAATTTTTTAAAAGACTCCTTTTTATATTCCACTAATGGATCCCGCTGACCATAGGCGCGTAAACCAATGCCTCCTTTTAAATTACTAATCACCTCTAAGTGATAAACCCAGTAGCGGTCAATGCTTTGTAATAAAATAGAACGGGTAATTATACCAAGCGGTTGTTTTAAAACTAAACCGCCCTGCGATAATCTACCGTCTTGGTTTAACTCTTCAATTTTTGTCTCTAAATCAGTATATGCTTTAACGGCCAATTCAATTAAATATTTAGCTAATCGATCACGGGCGTAAATATCTGATTTTTTATCGCCGGCTTGGTCTTGAATATCTTTTAACGCTTCAATTAAATTTTCTGGAGTCGGAAAAATATTTTTAACTATCTCCACAATTCCCTTAATCTCCCATTTATTCTCATCATCACCCCTAGTATGAAAATCGACTATTTTTTTTAATTCGGCTTCAATTATTTTTAAAAGTTCCTTTTTTAAACCAGCCGGGTCCATTTTTAAAATATTTGTTCTTCGACGATAAATAGTTTCCCGATGCTTATTTAAAACATCATCATATTCTAATAAATGCTTGCGAGTGTCAAAATTAAATCCCTCAACTTTTTTTTGAGAGGCTTCAATCGACCTAGAAACCACCCGGCTCTCAATTGGAAAATCTTCCGGCACTTTTAAACTCTCCATAATACCGGATAAACGGCTCCCGCCAAAAATTCGCATCAAATCATCTTCCATTGAAATAAAAAAAAGTGACGAACCAGGATCACCTTGACGTCCGGCCCGACCGCGCAGCTGATTATCAATTCTTCTTGATTCATGCCGTTCCGTGCCGATAATATGCAATCCGCCCAATGCTAAAACCTTTTTTTGTTCTGATGAATCTGGTGGATTGCCGCCCAAAACAATATCGACTCCTCGACCGGCCATGTTGGTCGCCACGGTAATCGCTCCTATACGGCCGGCTTGAGCAATAATCTGCCCTTCTTTTTCGTGATTAGTCGCATCTAAGACTTCACAAGTTATCCCCTCTTTTTCCAGCATATCTTTAATTATTTTATTTTTTTCAATCGCCCCCACGGTTTGTTCGCCAATGCTAAAACCGCCAGTACCCACTAAAATTGGCTGGCCAGTTTGATGGCGTTCTTTTATTTCTTTAATAATCGCTTTAAATTTCGCCTCTTTAGTGCGATAAATCCGATCAGGCAAATCTTGTCTGATCAATTCTTTATTAGTCGGAATCATTAATACCTCTAACTTATAAATTTTATGAAATTCCTCTGCTTCAGTGGCGGCCGTGCCAGTCATGCCCGCTAATTTTTGATAGTAACGAAAATAATTCTGAAAAGTAATGGTGGCAATGGTTTTTGATTCCTTTTTGACTTTGACATTTTCCTTGGCCTCAATCGCCTGATGAATCCCCTCGGAATAACGCCGGCCAATCATTAAACGGCCGGTAAACTCATCAACGATAATAATCTCTCCATTTTTAATAACATAATCCCGATCTTTTTGAAAAAGCACTCTAGCTTTTAAGGCCGCGTCAATGTGATGAACTAAAGTAAAATTACTATTGGCCCAAGGATCTTCGCCTAAAAAAACGGTCATCTTATTAATGCCGCCTTCGGTTAAAGTTACGGCCCGCATTTTTTCATCAACCACATAATCCTCAGTCCTTTTTAAATTATTAACCAAACGGGATAATTGATAATAGAGATCAGCTGACTCCTCAGCCTGAGCCGAAATAATTAAAGGTGTTCGAGCTTCATCAATTAAAATACTGTCAATTTCATCAACAATGGCGTAATAAAGATCTCGCTGAATAATAGATTTTAAATCCTGACTTAAATTATCCCGCAGATAATCAAAACCAAATTCATTATTAGTGCCATAAGTAATGTCAGCTAGATAAGCTTCTTGCCGGCTAACCGGCCGAAGATACGCTTCCTCTACTTTAAAACCGCCCACTGCATCTCGCTCCTGGTCTAGTTCATTTTCCGGTTGATCAGTTGAAGTCTCAACATAAGCGGGATCATAAATAAAAGCCGTATCATGGGCAATACAACTAATACTTAAACCAAGAGCATGATAAATTTGGCCCATCCAAACCGCATCTCGCTTGGCTAAATAATCATTAACGGTAATGAGGTGAACTCCCTTTTCAGCCAGGGCATTTAAATAAACCGGCAAAGTTGAAGCTAAAGTCTTACCTTCGCCGGTTTTCATTTCCGTAATCTTTCCCTGATGCAGAACCAGACCGCCAATCAATTGAACATCATAATGCCTTTGACCCAAATTTCTTTTAGCCGCTTCCCTGACCAAAGCAAAAGCTTCGGGTAAAATCTGATCCAGGCTCTCCCCTTGTTTTAACCTTTTTTTAAATTGGTTGGTCTGATCAATTAAATTTTGATCCGTCAATTTTTCAAATTTTGGCTCTAAATGATTAATCTTTTCAACTATTGGCTGTAATTTTTTTAATTCTTTTTCATTTGGGTCGCCAAAAATTTTAGATAAAATACTCATATTATTACAAACTTTAGCACTTTTTTATTAAAAAACAAGGTTATAGAAATCACCTTATTTTTATTTATTATGCCCGAGAGATCTCTTTCAAATACCTGTATGTTTAAAAATAAAAAACTAAAATTTATCCTGTTTTCTTCTTTCTGACCGCCTTTCTTGTTTGCCGTTTTTTAGTCTGCCAAGCGCCTCGATATCTTTCCATTTGTTTTTTTAACTTTTTCATCACCTGATCAACCGCCGTTCTAAAATCCGGCGTCCGGGAAACACCGCGTAACATCTTATCAGGCAGACGCAAATTAATTTCCAATCGAAAAAGCTGATCTTTGTGATGAGTAGGACTATAACTCAAATCAACTCGCGCCTCCCAAATTTTTTTAGAAAAACGGCCCAATTTCCGCACTTTTTCTTCTAAAAATTTTTGCTCTTTATCAGTTAAAGTAATATTTTGAGTAAAATATTTTATTTCCATAAATTAATTATTTATTTATTATTTAAAGCAGACTGGTACCAGTCATTTCTTTTGGTTTTTCAATACCCATCACGTCTAAAATAGTGGGCGCCACATCGGCTAAAACTCCGGCCGGGATCATCGCGCTCAAATCCGGCGGTTCATCAGCCGGGGTCTGGTTTTCTAATTTTTGATCAACAATAATAAAGGGAACCGCGCTAACGTTATGTTTTTTGTCTATTTCTCCGTCTTTTAAATTAACTAAAGTTTCGGCATTGCCGTGATCAGCCGTAATAAAAACAACTCGATCATTTTTCAAGGCTAAATCAGTAATCTGGCCTAAAATTTTATCAATAATTTCTAAAGCTAAAATAGTGGCCGCTAAATTACCGGTGTGGGCAACCATGTCCGGACTGGCAAAATTGACCACTATAAATTGGTATTGCTCACTGTCTAAGGCCCAAAGAACTTGATGCAATACTTCCAGGGAAGACATTTCTGGTTTTTGATCATAGGAATCAATTTTAGGGGAAGGAATTAAAACCCTTTTTTCCCCTTTAAATTCTTTTTCTCGGCCGCCATTAAAGAAAAAAGTAACGTGAGCATATTTTTCCGTTTCGGCAATATGAAATTGTTTTAAATTATGATCACTAATAATTTTAGCCAAAGGATTTTCAATCTTAATTGGCGGAAAAGCAATCTTAGTGGGCAATCCTTTCTCATATTCAGTCATGGTAACAAAAAATAAATTTTTAATCTTTTCTCTTTTAAATCCTTGAAAATTATCTGAAACAAAAGCTTTGGTTAATTCTCTACTACGGTCAGTTCTAAAATTAAAATAAATCACCGCATCATTCTCTTGTATTTTAACCACTGGCTGACCTTGATCATCAGTCATCACCACTGGCTTAAGCTCTTCATCATAAATTTTTTCCTGATAGGACTGATCAATTGCCATTAAAGGATCAGTGAATTCTTTTTCGGATAATCCTTTACTCATTGCCAGATAGGCAGTTTCAATCCTGGGCCAGCGATTATCTCGATCCATGGCATAAAATCGGCCGGAGATGGTCGCGATTTGCCCTAGACCAATCGTTTTAATTTTTGCCATAATATCCTTTATAGATTTCTTGCCCAAACTTTGGGCTGTATCCCGGCCGTCTAAAATGGCATGAATAAAAACCTGGGAAAAATTATTTTGTTCGGCTATTTCCAATAAAGCATATAAATGATCAATGGATGAATGTACTCCTCCATTGGAAGTGAGGCCAATTAAATGAAGATTAGAATTATTTTTCTGGGCATATTTAATGGCCTCAATAAAAACCTGATTTTTAAAAAAACTGCCGTCAATAATCGACCGGTTAATTAAAGGAAAACTCTGCCAGACTATTGTACCGGCCCCTATATTTAAATGTCCAACCTCAGAATTACCTGGCTCTCCCCAACTTAAACCCACGGCTTCTCCTGAAGCTTGAATGGTCATTGAGGGATATAGTCTGGTTAATTTATTAAAAACAGGCAACTGAGCCATGGCAATGGCGTTACTTTGGCTCGGAGGAGCAACGCTCCAGCCATCTAGAATAATCAAGATGACCGGTCTAATTTTATTCAAAATATCATCCATAAAAAACAGTTTACTTAATTATTGATA
>JACZVN010000134.1 GCA_022572625.1 Patescibacteria group bacterium
TAGTGATTGATACCACCGGCAGTATTATTTATTTAGGTAGCGTTATTGGTCTAACTTTAAAAAAATATACGACGGTCGTATATTTAAAAATTTCTAAATCCGAACAGGTTGAAATGTTTAAGCAATATTTAAAAGATCCTAAACCAGTAATTTGGGGAGATAGTTTTAGAAAATCTAAAGGAGAGAGCAATCAAGCCGCCCTTAAAAAGTGTTATCCTAAACTATTGCGGCGCCGGGTAGAATTATATGAAAAATACGCTGATCTTACTTTAGATGTTCAAATTTTAAACAAGCATGATTTTAGTATCAATGATTTTTTAAAAGCAATTAAAACAAAGATATGAAATTCTATAGTATTAGTAATAAAAAAATAATTGTTTCTTTTAAACAGGCAGTTTTACAAGGGTTAGCTCAAGATGGGGGTTTATTTATGCCATTAACCATCCCTCAATTGCCTTTAGATTTTTTTAAAAGAATTAATTTATTGTCGTTTCAAGATATTGCCTATGAAGTATCTCAATTATTTGTGAGTGATGATATCCCGGAAAAAGTATTACAAGATATTATCACTAAGGCTTTTAATTTTGACCTTCCGCTGATTAATTTAGAAAAACAAATATATGGTTTAGAACTTTTCCATGGCCCAACTTTATCCTTTAAAGATCTGGCGGCTCGGTTTATGGCCAGATCAATGTCATATTTTATTAGAAATCAAAAAAAAGAATTGACTATTTTAGTGGCCACTTCCGGTGATACTGGCAGCGCGGTGGCCCATGGTTTTTTTGGTTTAGAAGGGATCAAAGTGATTATTCTTTATCCCAGCCAGAAGGTTAGTATGATTCAAGAAAAACAATTAACTACCATGGGTGGTAATATTACGGCGCTCGAAGTTAAAGGAACTTTTGATGATTGTCAAAAGTTGGTCAAACAGGCCTTTGTTGATCAAGAGCTAAATAAATATTTGTCATTAACTTCAGCTAATTCTATTAATATTGCTCGGTTAATTCCCCAATCATTTTATTATTTTTTTGCCTATGGCCAATTAAAAAATAAAGAAAAGAGTGTTATTTTTTCTGTGCCGAGCGGCAATTTTGGTAATTTAACCGCCGGACTTTTAGCCAAAAAAATGGGTTTGCCGGTTGGTAAATTTTTAGCGGCGACTAATATTAATGATAGTGTACCGCAATATTTAAAAACCGGCTATTTTAAACCGCGACCATCAAAAAAGACTATTTCCAATGCCATGGACGTAGGAAATCCAAGCAATTTTGCGCGTATTTTAGAGTTATATGGTCATCAAGTTCAAAAAATAAGAAAAGATATAAATGGAATTAGTTTTACTGACCAACAAACAAAGTCAGCTATTATTGAAGTCTACCAAAAATATGATTATATTTTAGATCCCCATAGCGCTGTTGGTTATCTCGGGCTGAAAAAATATTTACGGCAAAATCCTAATGAAACTCGACCCGGTATTTTTTTACAAACGGCTCACCCAGCTAAGTTTTTAGATTTAGTTCAGCCTTTAATCAATAAAAAAGTAGAAATTCCCCAAAGATTACAAAAATATTTAACCAAAAGCAAAGAATCCATAGTTTTACCAAATAAATTTGCCGATTTTAAAGCTTTTCTTTTATCTTAATCATCTCTTAGTGATATCTAAAATAAAAAATGAGTGTTGTTTTTAACACTCATTTTTATTAGTTATTGAATTCTTGCAGGTTATGCCAGAGATTATCATTTTTGCCAAAAGTATAGGCGTCTACTCCGAATTTATCAACGAAGATAAAAGTTTTGTAGCGATAGATGCTATAGGGACTATTGGATAAGAAATCATAATAGTGCCAAATTAGCGTCGGACCTTCCATGGCCCTGGGACTGGCTAATCTATATTCTTCAGTATCGGCTGGCCCGAATTTAATATAGACTTTACCGCGATCAGTTTTCCAGCCCTTGTTATGAGAACTAAACTGTTTATTAACATATTCCACCCGGTCATAAAATTCTTTCATTTGCTCAAGGCCCCGTGGTTGCCAAAAATTCATAAAAATTTCTGCTTTTT
>JACZVN010000135.1 GCA_022572625.1 Patescibacteria group bacterium
CAATGCTTATACTTTTATTAAAAAAAGACAGATAAGAATAGACAAAGGAAAACTGAAAAAAACAAAACTTCCGTCAGGTCCATTACTTAAAAAATTAAAACAAGGAAAAGATATCACATATCAAGGAAAAAAATATTTGGCAAAAACAATGGGTTTATGCTTATCGCTGGATGATAAATAGCCAAGGGACATTTGATTGGGATAATCATGTTACCTTAGAAGAAAATAGTCAATTAAAATATTTAGGAATTGGTCCACAGATTGGATTAAGGGGAAAAACTAAATATTTTGAAGGATTTTTTAAATTATCATCACTTTCAGGTCAAGCTAAATATACTGGACTTTGGAGTGATGTTGATGATATTATCATCAGAAAAAACGGTTCCGAAGAACGATTCTCTTCCCGGTTTTATGACGGTCAATTTCCCTATAACCGAAAAAAAGTGCAAACGGTCCATAATATGGAATTAGGATTAAAACTAACTGGCCAAACTAAAATCAATCAATCTATGGCGCTTGATTTTGGACTTGGATATTTTGTCTCAATTTTTTTAGATGTACCAGTCGCCCCGCGTTGGTCAATGCCTGGTAATTGGATTTGGCGTGAAGGAAGCAACTGGAGCACCCAAACCAGAAACCTGACTTTTGCCGGCATTGGAATCAATTTGGGACTTAGTTTTTAAAATAAACGACACCTTTAAAATAAAGGTGTCGTTATTAAATTGACAAAGGAAAAAATAAACAATATAATAAATTAAAACAATTAGGATAAATAATACAAATTAAAGCGGGTGTAGCTTAGTGGTAAAGCCTCAGGTTTCCAACCTGATGACGAGGGTTCGATTCCCTTCACCCGCTCTTTTTTCTTTTATTAAATTAAACTAAAAAACTATAATACTAAACTAGAGATAATAAAATTATTTAATTTAATATAACATTAATAATATAAAAAAATAAAATCATTTAGTACTTGACTTTATTAAAAATAATAACTATTATTTTATTAGTATGCTAACTTTATTTGCCATCCTCTTAATCTTATCAGGTTTTTTTTCGGCCTCAGAAACGGCCCTTTATTCCTTATCTAATATTGAACTTAGAACCCTGCTTAAACAAAAAAGAAAAGGAGCTGTTGCCCTGGCCCGAATTAAAGAAAATCCTAAAAGACTAATTATTATTATTTTAATTGGCAATAATATTATTAATGTTGCCGCTTCAGTTCTGGCCACTTCCATGGCCACCCAATACTTTGGTTCATATGGAACGGGAATTGCCTTTGGGGCCACGACTTTTCTAATTTTAGTTTTTGGTGAAATTCTACCCAAATCAATAGCAACCGCTCAAGCCACCTTTATATCACTTTTAATCGCCCGGCCAATTGAACTAATTGGTTGGATTCTTTATCCTTTAGTTATTCTTTTTGAAAAATTAGCTAAAATCACCGGCACGATAAAACCGATTCAGATTACTGAAGAAGATGTCCAGACCATGACTGCTTTAGGCGTAGAAGCTGGAACCATTGAAGAGTCAGAAGAAGAGATTATCGGCAATGTTTTTCGTTTTTCTGATGTTACAGTTGAAGATGTTATGACCCCAAGGACAAACATTTTTTCTTTAAATGTCGACTTTAAATTAATTGAAGCAATAGAATTTATCAAAAAATTTCCCTTTAGTCGCATACCAGTTTTTAAAAATAACAAAGATAATATTATTGGTATTTTATACACTAAAGATCTTCTAAAATATACCACCAATCAATCAGAAAAAATTACTTTAGATAAAATCATTAAGGAACCATATTTTATCCCGGAACAAAAAACACTTAATGATTTATTAAAAAAATTCCAACAAAAAGCTATTCACATTGCCATTGTGGTTAATGAGTATGGAGAAATAACTGGCTTAGTTACCTTGGAAGACTTATTAGAAGAATTAGTCGGAGAAATAATTGATGAAAAAGATATTGATCGATCCTTTAGTAAAAGAATAGATAAAAATACTATTTTAGTTGATGGAGCGACGGAAATTGGCAAAATTAATAATTTTTTCAAA
>JACZVN010000136.1 GCA_022572625.1 Patescibacteria group bacterium
GATTAATTACACTGGACCTAGTTTACCAATATCGAAGCTATCAAAAGGACCAAAAAAAACAAGCACTAGAAACGAGTATTACTCAGTATGGTAAAACCCAATCTTTTGATTTAAAAGTGCCAGTAGCCGTTAAACCAGAAGAATATACTGATGACCGGGCAAAAGGCCGGATAATTGAAAATGTTATTACTTGGGCTGGTGATTATAATGAAGCATTGGCTAATTCAAAAATAAATATTGAGAAAGAATTACAGGAAGGAGAAGTATTTTGGGTTAAACCCATTAGTCCAAAACCAGAATCAGTGGTTTTCCCATTAACCATTAAATGGCTTATTTATTCCAATGAAGAAGCTAATCAATTGCTTTTACGAGCAGTAGATAAATTAAATAAAAAACAGCTTAATTATGCTTTAAATAATATTGTTAAGATCGATTTAGAGCCAAGTGATAACCAAAGTATATATTTTTTAACCGGCCGAATAACTATTTCCCTTGATCAGTTAATTGAGTTAGAGCAAGATTCTTTAAAAGAAATAGAAGAATCTCTTAATTCTCTTGAGGTTGAAGAAAAATTGACTTTGATTAAAATAAACATTAGTGATTTGAATGTGCGCGCTGGTTCAGGAGCAAATTATGACGTTATTGGGCAGGTTTATTTAGAAGAAAGTTATCCACTATTGCAAGAACAAAATAAATGGTTTAAAATAAGAATGAATAATAACCTTGAAGGTTGGATTTTTTCTGACTACGCGGTTAAACAATAATAAAGGTCTAAAAAATAATAATTTAAATAAAAGTATGTTAAAAACAAACAACAAAGGTTTTACCTTAATCGAATTATTGATTGTCATTGCTGTAATCGCTATTTTAGCAGCGGTGGTATTTGTTGCCCTTGATCCATTAACCAGATTTAGGGACGCGCGAGATTCTCGCCGTTGGGCCGATATTACCGAAGAATTAAATGCAATCAAAGTAGACCAGATTGACAATGGCGGTGCTTATTTAGCCGCGATTGCTGCTACCAATGCCGGCGAAGTTTATATGGTTACCGATGGAGTAGTGGCGTCTGGCTGTGACGACCAAAATGCTTTTTGTGATACCAATGTTACGTCTGATACTAGTTGCGTTGATTTATCTGGTTTGGTAACAGAGGGTTATCTAGGTGGTATAGCAGTTAGCCCTAATGGTGCGGGTACGTGGACCAGTTCATTGTCCGGTTTTACTCTCCAACGTGGTGCAACAGGTATTATTACTGTTCGAGCTTGTGAATCTGAGAATACGACTGAGATTTGGGTTGCCAGATAAGATAATTAAAAATAAATTTTAATGAAATCCTGGGATAAAAAGCAGGCGCTTATTTTTTCATTAGGAGGTTCTTTAATTATTCCGGAACAAACGGTTGATACTTTGTTTTTAAAGAAATTCCGGGATTTTATTTTATTTTTATTCAATTTTGTCCAACTCTCATCCAAAAATATTCGCGAGTCCACGATACTTTCGTCATAAGTATATAGATTGATTGTTCCTTCCCGATTAAATAAAGCTTTTTCCTCCACAATAACCGTTCCATCATTTCCTGTTGATTGAATATTCTTTCTGAAGTATTTATCGAAAGTGAAAACCAAGATGAAATAAGAGAGAAATGGTTAAAAGCAATTCCATTATCAGAAATAGCTCCGCTTGACCAAGCAATTAATATTGTAACAAAATATTATTCATTTAGTCTTCCTTGGGTTTTAAACGGTATCTCAAAGAAATTAAAGAACAAAGAATTAATTGAAGAAGCAGAAGTAATAGAAGAACTATCAATTTTAGTAGAACTCGGCTTACCAAATCTAGTAAGTGTTAAGGTTTATCAATCAGGAATTCGTTCACGATCTTCCGCCAATGAAATTAGCGGATTATATGATGATGAGTTATGGGATAAAAACGGCTTAGAGGCTCTTTCAAATGCGGGGTTTGCCCTTGGGGTTAAATTTGAATTTAGTTTTAAAAAGTTGCCATGGTATAAAGTCGCATTTTATAGGTTCACATTTATTTT
>JACZVN010000137.1 GCA_022572625.1 Patescibacteria group bacterium
TTTTTATTTTATCAATATTGAGCATTTTTTAAATTATTTAAAATAATAGATTTAACTTTTTTTATTTTATCTTCCATTCCGAAACTTTTAATTTGATTAAAAATTTCGTTTAGAAAACCTTCAACTAAAAGTTTTTTAGCTACGTTTATTTTGATTCCCCGGCTTCTCAGGTAATGAATTTGATTTTTATTTAGTTGACCAGTTGTTGATCCATGGGTGCAGTAGACATCATTGGCCAGTATTTCTAAATATGGTTTTGTCTCAATCAAGCAGTCAGGAGAGAAAACTAGGTTTTGATTTTTTTGATAGGCAACAGACTTTTGAGCTTTTTTTTCTATTTTAATTAACCCCTCATAATTAAATTGACTTTGGTCAAAAAAAATTCCCCTAATTAGGAGATTGGATTTTGATTTAGGAAATAAATGGTGTTGAGTTGTTTTTAAAGAGAAATTATCATTTTTTTCTCCAAAATATATCCCAAATATTTCAATTGATATATTATTATTTAAAATTTCAATTTCAATTTCTCCAGATAGGTTATAGAAAAAGGTTAAGTATTGGCCAGGTTTTTTCAGCTGAATTTTTTGTTTTTTTTCTAAATTAAGGTTCAAAAATTCCATATGGCAATTTTAACCCACGCTGCCTTCCATTTCTAAATTAATTAAACGGTTTAATTCCACCGCGTATTCCAGGGGAATTTCCTTGGCCACTGGTTCAATAAAGCCATTGACTAGTAGTCCTTCGGCTTCTTGTTTTTTTATTCCTCGAGAAGTTAAATAAAATAATTTTTCATCATCTAATTTCTCCACCCGCGCCTCGTGTTGAATGGTAACATCTTTTTCCCTTATTCTCATCGTAGGGTAGGTATCTGACCGAGATTTTTTATCTAGGATCAAGGCATCACAACTTACAAAAACATTAGATTTTATAGCTCCTGGCACAACTTGAACTAAACCGCGATAGGACGTTCGTCCACCATCCATTGAAATAGATTTAGAGATAATGCGAGATGAGGTGTAGGGAGCTAAATGAATAGCTTTAGCACCAGCATCTTGATATTGACCCTTTCCAGCCAGGGCAATGGAAAGCACTTCACCGCGTGCCCCCTTACCCATTAAGATAAAAGAAGGATATTTCATTGTTACCTTTGAACCAAGATTACAATCCACCCATTCCATAATCCCTTCTTCTCCTACCTTAGCTCTTTTAGTCACTAGGTTATAGACATTAGTACTCCAATTTTGGATCGTGGTGTATTTAACCCGAGCTCCTTTTTTAACTATTATTTCTACCACAGCTGAGTGAAGAGAGGCTGAAGAATATAAAGGAGCGGTGCATCCTTCAACATAGTGAACAAAAGATCCTTCATCAGCAATAATCAGTGTTCTTTCAAATTGCCCCATTTGTTCCGTTTCAATCCTGAAAAAAGCCTGTAAGGGAAGTTTAACGTGCACTCCTTTGGGAATATAAACAAAACTACCACCTGACCAGACTGATGAGTTTAAAGCAGCAAACTTATTATCCATTGGTGGGATAACGGTGCTAAAGTATTTTCTAAAAAGTTCTGGATATTTTTTTAAAGCCGTATCAGTGTTTACAAAAATAACTCCCTGTTTAGCCAAATCTTTACGAATACTTTCATAAACTACTTGTGAATCATACTGAGTGCTGACTCCGGCTAAAGATTTTTGTTCCGCTTTAGGAATGCCTATTTTATCATACGTTGCTGTGTCATTCTTGGCGTGGACTAATTGCGTGCGCACCATGACCGCATGAAGGTATGCTGACGAAAACGTAAAAACACGCAAAATCAAGGGTTGAATACTAATTGACAATCTCAGCAACGCCTTTATAGACTGCCGCACGACCTTAACCACTGTTTGACGGCTTCTTCTGGAACCTCAAGGCCGTCTGACGCTTCAAACCACTGTATGCGCTCATCTGTCGGCTTGAACCACGTGTATTGCCGCCGCGCGAACCTGTGAGTGCTGTATTTTATTCGAGCTTTAGCCTCATCCAG
>JACZVN010000017.1 GCA_022572625.1 Patescibacteria group bacterium
GACTTTATTTTCCAGGCTTATCATGAAGCAATTAAAAATAAATACAGATTTTATTCTTTTGGTGATGCAATGCTGATTATCTAACTCTTGATTTTTTATTGAAAACAAATAAAATAACAACTAGACGGCACGGTAGCCAAGTGGGAAGGCAGGAGTCTGCAAAACTCTTATTCACGGGTTCGATTCCCGTCCGTGCCTTTTTATTTTTACTTAATTTTTGATATAATAAAAAAATGTCTAAGAAAAACCCAAAACTCGTAGTGATTGACGCGCCAGCTGTTCTTCATCGAGCCTGGCACGCCCTGCCCAAATTAACTGACCCTCAGGGTCGGATTATTAATGCTGTTTATGGCTTTACTGTTTTACTGCTCAAACTAATCCGTGAACAAAAACCAGATTATCTGGCCGTAGCCTTTGACACTAAAGCACCGACCTTTAGGCATAAAAAATATAAAGAGTATAAAGCGACCAGGGTGCCCCAACCACAAGAATTTTATGATCAAATACCAATCACTAAAAAAATTATTCAGGCTTTTGATATTCCTATTTTTGCCTGTGATGGCTTTGAAGCTGATGATTTAATTGGAACGATTGTTGATTATCAAAAAAATAAAATTTCTAAGCTTAAATCTCTTATCATCACTGGTGATCTTGATTTTCTCCAATTAGTTGACGCTCGATCACATGTCTATTTCTTAAGACAGGGCCTTTCCAAAATAAAAATTTATGATCGAAGCGCAGTTTATCAACGCTTTGATTTATTCCCTAAACAATTAATTGATTTTAAAGCTTTACAAGGGGATGCCTCTGATAATATTAAAGGAGCTCCTGGCGTGGGACCGAAAACCGCCCTAGGTTTAATAAAAAAATTCAAAACTTTAGAAAATATTTACCAATACTTAGAAAAATCTAAACTTAAAAATAAAACGCCTCAAATTAAAGAAACATTAGCTAAAATCCTAATTGAAAATAAAAAAAATATATTACTGGCCAAAGAATTAGTGACTATTAAGAAAAATGTTAAAACAATTTCTCTGGATAAAATCAAACGGCTAAATAATTTTGATTTAGTTAAAATTATTCAAACTTTTAAAAAACTAGGTTTTAATACTTTAATTAAAAAAATAGAAAAAAATGGCCTAGTCAACCAATCTAAATTATTTTAAACATTATGATCATATTTTTATATGGACCAGATAATTATCGATCCCGACAAAAACTCCTCGCCCTGAAAAAAAAATTTGTTCACCAACAAGACAAACAAGCTTTAAGTGTTTCTATTATTAACGGGCATGATTTAACTATTGATGGGCTACGCAAATCATTATTAAGTCATAGCCTTTTCTCACAAAAAAGACTCATTATTATTGAAGAAATCTTAAAAGAAAAAATCAATAAACAAAAACAAAGCCAATCAGAAGCGGTCATTAAAGAAATTATTAATATTATAAAAAATAAAATTCAGGAAAAAGACTCGCCAGCTAATGAAACAAGTAATATATTTATATTTTGGGAATCAGAAATTAAAATAAAAGAGCTAACTCAAATTCAAAAAAAATTATATCAACTTTTAATTAAAACTAAATATGTTCAAGAATTTAAACCATTAACTCAAATTCAATTAAAAAACTGGATTGAAAAAGAAGTTAAAAAAAATGAAGCAAAAATTGAAAATAAAGCTATTGAACTTTTAATTGAAATTTATGATCATAATCTTTTTGCAATTAAAAACGAATTGGATAAATTAGTGGCCCAGCAAAATGACGGCCACTCAATAATCAGCGTCCAAGACCTGAAAAATATTATTTTTAATAAAACCGAACAAAATATCTGGCAGTTAGTAGATGCTATCGGTCAAAAAAATAAAAAATTGGCCGTCAGCCTTTTATCTGATCAACTTAAAAATGGAGCTAAAATTGATTATCTTATCTCTATGTTAGCTCACCAATACCGAACTATTTTTCGCATTAAATCTTATCTTAAAAATCATTCAGTTATATCTCATTATCAAGTAGCTAAAGTATTATCTCTACATCCGTTTGTCTGTCAAAAAGGAATAAGGCAAGAAAAAAATTATAACTTAAAAGAATTAAAAAAAATCTATCATCAACTCTTGGAGATAGACTTTATACGTAAAACTCGTCCCATTAATCCAGAAATTCTTTTAGATTTATTAATTATTAAAAATTAAATTTGTTTTAATCTTTTATATAATCTTGATTTACTGCGAGCCGCAGTATTTTTTTTTATTACTCCTTTCTGAGCCGCCCGATCAATAGACTTTTGGAGTTTTAAATAAAAATCAGTCGCGTCCTTTTTATTTTTACCGACGACTGCTTTTAAAAACTGGCGTCTCAGCCAATTAATATTTACTTTAATTTTATTATTGCGTAATTCACGCTTTTTTGATTGTCGTAAAGCCTTAGCAGCTGATCTCTTAATTGGCATACAGATAAATAAATTAAATAAAGAATTTTAAAAAATTTCTTTTTCTTCATTATCTAACATCTCCTCTTCTTGAGCGATTAACTTATCCCATTTATCTCGTCCATTAATAAGGATATCTAAACGAGCTTTGAAATTATCATTAAAATCCTTAATTAAACTTGAATTTTTTTCAAAAACGTTACAAAGATCATTTAAAACTTCATCAGGTAAAATTGGTAAAAAAATAAGCAGATCGTTTTGGTCGGCTGGAGAAATTGATGAAGAGGAAATAATTTGAGTTATTTTTTCTAAAGATTTTGACATGAATTTCAGAAAATCTAAATCAATCTTTTAATTTAAAAGTTGATTAGGGTTATTGGCAATTTTATCACCCAATATTTGGCTTATTTCAATCGACTTTTTTCCTAAGCTATCCTTGGGAAAGCGTTTTAAAATTGTCTTTTCCCTCTCACTCCCTTCCTTAAAAATAAGACGTTCGGTGGTTGGATGACCTGTTTCCTCATTTATTTCAGCTATCTTTGTTAAGATATCTATTTTTTCTATACTCAACTTTTTAGCTTGACTTTCTGAGGATTCTAAATTGTGTGAAAAAATTTCGCCCATAAATACTTCTTATGAAACCCCCCGTATAATCTATTACTTTATAAATTATACAAGATTTCTGCCAATTTGTCAACCCCTATTTAATAAATGTTGATAATACGTTATAATAATAACATAAGTTTTTGTCTAAGTAACTGTGGATAAATAATATTATAATATATGATCTATTTTATTAAAGGAAAAATCATCTATAAAAATAAAAATTCGGTTGTTATTGAATCTTATGGACTGGGCTATAAAATTTTTGTGACTGATTTTCTATTAGAAAAACTTGAAATTGATCAAATCACTAAAATATTTACTTTTTTAGCCATTAAACAAGAAACTACTGAACTATATGGATTTGATAAAAAAAATGAATTAAACTATTTCAAATTACTCAAAAGTATCTCTGGTATTGGACCAAAATCGGCGATCAATATATTATCCTTAGTTAAGATAAATGATCTAGAAAGAGCCATTTTAGATGAAAACATTACTATTTTAACTAGAGTTTCTGGAGTGGGCACTAAAAATGCCCAAAAAATTATTCTTGAATTAAAAGGAAAAATTGAAAAAACAGCTTCTCAAGGACCCGGACCAGAAGACGATACAATAGTGATTGATGCTTTAGTCGGAATGGGCTATACCCTAACTGAAGCCCGTCAAGCAATTAAAAAAATTCCTAGTGATATTTTAGAAATAAAAAAAAGGATTAAACAAGCCCTGAAAATTCTATCCGGAAGATAGGACTAATTATTTTTCCTTTTTCTTAATTATTTTTGATTTTTTAACTACTTTCTTTACTGGATTGGACGCTGTGGTTACTTTCACTACTCTCAGTTTCACTTTCTCCTCCTCTCCGATCTTTATTATTTTAACTTCAGTATAAAATTGTCGATGTCCCCGCTTCTTATGATAGCGGGTTTTTGGTTTATATTTAATAATAGTAATTTTTTTACCTCTTTCCTGAGATATAATTTCAGCCGTGACATTAATTTTAAGATAAGGTTGTCCAACCTCAACTTTTTTTGCTGTTAAATCAAAAGTTAATAGAACTTCTTTAAAGATAATCATTTTTTTTGGATCACCTTCAATTTTTTCTATTTTAAGAATATCCCCTTTTTGGATTAAATATTGTTTTCCTCCAGTTTTAATTACAGCAAACATAATACTAAAGTATAACAAAGATTAAAAAATAAACAACTAAAGTTCTTCGGCTTTTTCTATTCTAATTTTACCTCCTTTTTCTAAAATCACTACATCCCGCCGGCCGAGTTTTCCGGTCAGCAAATATTTAGCTAAAACATTATTAACCTGATTCTGAATTACTCGCCGCAGAGGTCGAGCGCCAAAAATCGGATCAAATCCAGCTTGCGCAATCTCAGAAATGGCATCATCAGTGGCTTTTAAAATAATGCCTTTATCCTCAAGTTGTTTAGATAACTTTTTTAAAAATAACTTAGTAATCTCTCTAATATCATCCTGACTTAAAGGTTTAAAAACTACTACTCCATCATATCGATTTAAAAACTCCGGACGAAAATAAGGTTTTAATTTCTCCCGAATTAATATTTCTTGAATCTCGGCCACAGGGGTTCCTTTTCTAATCTCATCTTGAATAAATTCAGTTCCAGCATTAGAAGTACTGATTAAAATAACATTAGTAAAATCAATAGTCCGTCCTAAAGCATCAGTTAAACGGCCATCATCCATCACCTGTAAAAAAATGTTTAAAATATCAGGATGAGCTTTTTCAATCTCATCAAGTAATAAAAGGGCTGAAGGATTTCGCCTGACGGCCTCAGTTAACTGCCCTCCTTTTTCGCCCCCGGGACTACCAATTAAACGACCAAGACTAGCTTTCTCTTGATATTCACTCATATCTAATCTAATCATCATTTCTTCATCGCCAAAATAAACTTCAGCCACAGTTTTGGCTAATTCTGTTTTACCGACTCCGGTTGGTCCTAAAAATAATAAATTAACAATCGGTCGTTTAGCACTACGTAATTCTGTTCTTGCTCGTCGCAAAGCTGAAGCAACCATCTCAACCGCTTCATTCTGATCAATTAAACGGCGATGGATTTGAACTTCCAAAGAAAGTAACTTTTCGGATTCTTTTTCCGTAATTTTTGTTACTGGAATTTTAGTTTTTTCCGCTATTAATTCAGCTACATCTTCAGCCTTGATCATAGATTTTTGTCCACGTTTATTTTTGACTGCAATAGCTACTTCTTTTAATAAATTAATAGCTTTAGCTGGCAAAAAATGTTCGTGTAAATAACGAGTCGATAACTCAAATGCTCCGTCAAGAGCGCCATAAGAAAAATAAACTTTCTCTCGACTTTCAATTGAAGCGGTATGTAATTCTAAAATTTGAATAGTAGTATTTTTATCTGGTTCTTCAATATTTATTTTTTGAAAAGCCTCACCCAAGGCTTGGCCTTCAATTAATCGGCGGTATTCTTGTGGAATGGAAGTGGCTAAAAGCAGAAATAACCTGTTTTTTAAAGCATCAGCGAGAATTTCAGAAACATCAAGTTCACCCTCAGTGGTTTTAACGCCAATCATATTATGAACATCTTTAATAAATAAAATAATATTTCCCGAACGAACAACTTCGCTCATAATAGTTCGTATTCTTTGTTCTATTTCACCGGGCTGTGAAGCGCCGGCAATTAGGCTGGAAAGATTTAAGCTAACTAATCTTTTATCTTGTAAAACTTTTGGCACTTCTTCGGTAACCATTCGTCGGGCCAGGCCATTAATAATAGTTGTTTTTCCAACCCCGGGCGGACCAACCAAAATAACACTTTTATTTACGCCTTCAAAATTTCTAAATATTTCTTTCATTTCTTTTTCCCGATTCATACAAATACCCAAACGGCCACTGCGTGCCAATTGAGTTATGTCCTGACTATAGGTATCCAGGTAGGGCGTGGCTACAGCCGTATAAGCCCGATTAATCGGCCCTTTAGGCTTAAACCTGGCTTGTTTAGAAAAGTGACGGCTTTCCCCTATCAATTGATCATAAACCTGGCTCCATAAACAAACATTTTTTATATGATCTGCCTCTATTTCTAAATCATAAAAAATCTCTTTAACCGGGCCAGCAAAATTAACTAATGATTCTAAAATAACTAGCGGCGATAAAGCTAAATGATTTTTACTGCCAGCTAAATGATAAGCATATAAAAAAACCTTTTTGGTTTCCAAAGAATACGAAATAGACTTTATTCCTTTAAAAGCTGGGATTTTAGTTAATGATCTACTTATTTTTCCTTTTAAATTTTTCCAATTAATACCTAAGCGATTAATAGCCAAAACAATGTCATTAAACTCTAGAGAAGCAGCAAAAATATGAATTGGTTCTATTTTCTGATGTTTAAATTTTCTAGCTAATGCACCAGCTTTCTGTATTAATTTAATTGTCTCCCTAGAAAAAGCACTAGCTACATCTATTTTATATTTTTCAGCTAAACGATGGGTTTCTAGCCAATCCTTGGGAATCTCGACTGTTTTTCTAATTGATTTAGGCCAATTTTTCTGCCTTTCCTCTTGTTGATGTTCAATGGAATAAAGTAAATAACAATCACCTAAAACTGAAAACCAAAAAAATAAAACTAATTCTTTTTGATCTAAATTTAAATAACTCCATTGATTTAACCATATTCTTAAAAAGTCAGGAACAATATCAAAACCAGAAAAAACAACTATTATTTTCAATAAAGATAATAATCCCCAAAGGCCAAAAATAAATAATAATATATTTATTATAATACGCAATAAACTGCCCAATTGAAAAGCCATCGTATCACTTCGACTAAAGGCTTTTTTTAAAAATAAAAGATAGCCTCCAAACCAGGTATAAATCCCAAGACTGGAACAAGTTTTACATATTTTTCCTTCTAAAATACCTTTACCCTGACATTTTGGACAGATAATATAATCCATTTTAAATTAAAATTAATACTTTAATAATTTGCCATACCGCTATTACCGGTAAAACAATCCAGACAATTAATAAAACTAATCGCCCGGCTGTTCCTAATAAAAATAAAAAAAAGCGCCAAACTAATAAAATCAAGCGCATGAAAAAACTAATAATTCTCCCCATTTTTGAACGTTCTCCAAACATTGGGCTAAAAAGATGTTTAAACATAATCTTTAAAGCCAAATTATGAAATAAAATGCCAATCCCATAAGTAAAACCTAAAAATCTTTTTTTTAACCCTTGAGTGTACCACCAAATGGGGAAATAAATAATACTTCCCAGGGTATTTAAAAATATAGATTTAATCAGGGCGATAACCAAAGACATAATTTAATAATTAATGGTTATTTCAATATTCTTTTTCTAGATTAATTTTGAGGAGATTGAGCAGATCGAGAAAAAATAATTTTTTGTTCTAAAACACTAATTAAAAGACTAACCAACCAATAAAGCATTAATCAACTAGGTAAAGTCATGCCAATAAAAAGAGTTATCAAAGGCATCATAAACTTCATTTGCTTATTCATCATCGACATCATATTTTCATCCTTAGCTCCTCCATTACCCTTAGTAAATTTTTTAGGCGCTTGAGTACTAGAAAGCATCTTGGTTTGCCAATACTGAGAAAAAGCAGTTAAGACAGCTAAAAAAATATTTGGCTCAGCTAATTTTAAAAAACCAAAACCAATTACATCTAAGGCTCCAGGATTAAAAATAAAAGAATATATAGGCAGATTACTTTCAGTTAAACCAATACGGAAAACTTGGAAAACAGCGATTAAAATAGGTAATTGAATTAATAAGGGTAAACAAGAAGAAAACGGATTAACTTTATTTTCCTTATAAAAATTCATAATGGCCTGAGTTTGCTTTTC
>JACZVN010000018.1 GCA_022572625.1 Patescibacteria group bacterium
AGACCTACTGGAGGTATAACAATGATTAGATTTGTAAAGAAAGGGCCTCTGGATAAAATAGGACCTGTTGTACAGCTTAGTGTTTTTCGTGGGTCTTATGACGGAGAAATCTTGGGTATTGCCGAGTACTCGCAACAGATAAAAAAAGAAAAAACGGACGCTGCTGTTATTCATCTTAAGCCCATAGATAAAGCCTTAAAAGAATTACAATGGACCCGGCGTAAAGAAACTCTCGCCAATCGGAGTAGTCAATTAGGAGACCGAGTGGAATTAGATTTAAATTTATTCATTAATAAAGTTCCACTTGATCAGGGTCAAATTAAAAATTTCTCTGTAATTTTAGGTCAAGATCAATATTTACCAGGCCTTTCAGAGAATATTAAAGGCCTTAGCGCCGGACAAGAAAAAGAATTTTCTTATCGTTATCCGGATTCACATTATGATAAACAACTAGCCGGTAAATTAGTTGACTTTAAAGCTAAAATTAAAAATGTTTATGCAATTAATCTACCACCAATTGATGATGAACTCGGACAAAGTTTTGGTGAATTTAAAAATCTTGAAGAATTGAAAAATAAAATAAAAGAAAATTTAGAAACCGAAGCTCAAGATAAAGAAGAGCAACGTTTGGAAATAGAAATTTTAAAACAACTTATTGAAAAAGCTAAAATCGGGGAAATACCAGAAATTTTAATTGAACATGAACTTGAAAAAATGATAAATGAATTAAAAATGTCAGTGGAAAATCCCCATGAAATGGGATCAGCTAAATTTGATGATTATCTTCAAAGTATTAAAAAAACCGAGGAAGATTTAAAAAAAGGATTTATTCCCAAAGCTGAAGAAAGAATAAAAACTGCTTTATGTATCCGGAAAATTGCCCAGGAAAAAAATATAAAAGTAGGGGAAGAAGAAATTAAACAGGAAATGGACAAACTAATAGAACTTTATAAGGGTCAAGAAAAAAGCTTAGAAAATTTAAAAACTGAAGACGGACAAATTTATATAAAAAATTTATTATCTAATAAAAAAGTACTTGAATGGTTGAAAGCATTAGTTCTAAATTGATCTACGGCAAATTTGCTACGAGGCAAGCAAATTAATAAAAAAAATATTATATTATAAAAGTATCTATATGCGGGCGTCGTATAGTGGCTATTATACGGCCTTGCCAAGGCTGAGACGGCGGTTCGATTCCGCTCGCCCGCTCCATTATTCAAAAAATCGCTTATTAAGCGATTTTTTGGTTCAAATAAATGATGGTGGGTGGGGCAGGATTCGAACCTACGAAGGCATATAGCCAGCAGATTTACAGTCTGCTGCATTTGACCGCTTTGCTACCCACCCAAAAAGCCCAGGCGCGGGCTCGAACCGCGGACCTTTTGCTTACCATGCAAATGCTCTACCAACTGAGCTACCTGGGCCTATACTTTCTCAAAAGTTTAGCTAATTTACTTAAAAAATCAAGTCCCTTTTGGAACTTTGATTTCATAATTTTGAAAATCTTTTGAAAATCAAACTTTAAATTATTAATTTTTAGTTTTATTTTATTTTTAAAATCGCTTATTTGACGATTAGTTCTTTTTTTTAATAAATCTCTTTTAGTTTTAGCCGCTACTTCTTCTGGCATTTGATTTAAATCAATCTTAGCTAAAAAAAATATTTTTCTTCTAATAATAAAAATAATACCCCCTAAGGAAAATAAAATAATCAAAACAAATAGACTATTAATAGTCATGCCTTCAAACTTTATTCCGACTACCGAATATTAAAATTTTATCTTTGACCACCTGGGAAACAGCTGAAATGGTTGGTAAAAGAATTTTCCGTGGGTCATATTCTGTTTTTTTCCTTAAAGACCGGATTAAACTTTGGCGAAAGGCAAATCTAATTTCTGTATCAATATTAATAATCCTTATCCCTGAATCAATTGCTTTTTTAATCTGACCACCCGAAATTTTTGAAGCCCCATGTAAAACTAAAGGAATATTAACTTTTTTTTGAATCTCTTTTAATCTTTTTAAATGTAAACGAGGGGGTTTATGTTTTATCTTATAAAAGCCATGAACATTACCAATGGCCACCGCCAAGGTATCAACTTTTGTTTTTTTAATAAATTCTTGAGCTTGATCAGGATCAGTTAAAAATTCTTTTGGATGACTAATTAAACGCTCGATCTCCTTCTTCCTTAACCACTCTCCCTAACTCTCCCTGAGCCCAAACTCCATGACGATGAGCATATTCAACGGCCTTTTTAGTAACCATGATATTTTCATCAAAAGGCAAATCTGAAGCATCAATCATAATTGAAGAAAAGCCAGCCTCAATACACTCAACGATTGAAGAAAAAGTTTTTCCATGATCGAGGTGAAGAGCAATTGGAATATTATTGGCCTGATTTTTAGCCACGGTTTGAACAATATGAGTAATCGCTTTTACACCAGCGTAACCCAAAGTTGCTTCACTAACTTGAATAATAACTGGAGCCTGAGATTGAATCGCGCCCTGAACAATTCCTAAAGTTATTTCTAAATTAAAAGTATTAAAAGCTCCAAGAGCATATTTTTCTTTTTTTGTTTTTTTAATAATTTCTTTTATATGGACTAACATAGGAATATTTTACTTATATTATTGCTTGACAAATTTTTACAAACTCGGCGGCTTTAAGGGAAGATCCACCAACTAAAACTCCATCAGTTGTTTCCAAATCAACAAAAGATTTAACATTATCAGCGCTCACACTCCCGCCATAAATAATGGAGATATTTTTTTTCACTCTTTCTAAAGGATAAAAATCAATCATTCTTTGTAAAATTATTTTATTCATATATTCAGCTTCATTAGGAGTAATGGCCCGACCAGAACCAATCACCCAGACCGGCTCATAAGCAATAATAATTTTCTGTTTTAAATCTAAATCAATACCAGTTAAAGCAGATGATAACTGATCTAAAATCACATAATCTTTAATTCCGCGCCGTCTTTCTTCAAGGGTTTCACCAATACAAATAATTGGAATTAACTCAGCCTTTAGGGCTGCTTTAACTTTTTGATGAACCATATTATTTGTTTCTTTTAAATTTTTCCTTCGTTCAGAATGACCTAAAATAACATAACGACATCCTAAATTCTTTAACCAAACTGGAGATATTTCACCGGTAAATTCACCATGATCTTCCCAAAAACAATCTTGAGCGCCTAAAAATATACCCGATTTGGATTTTAATATCCTAGAAACTTCACTCAAGTTAGTAAAAGAAGGGCATAAAATAATATCTAATTTCTTTATTTTTAAATTCCTCAAAAAAAAATTTGGACGAGTTTTTAATTTTTTTAAAATTTTTTCTGATAAAGTTTTACTTTCTTTAAATCCAAGATTCATTTTCCAGTTAGCAATGATAATTTTTCTTTTCATATTTTTAAATAAAATAATAATTTTTAAATAATTGAAGTAATTCCTATTGTAGCCAAGGTGACAATCAGACCGGCGATGAGAACTCCAATAAATATTAAACCTAAACTACGGATGTACGGAATACCAAAAAGAAAAGCGGCGATCGTCCCAGTCCAAGCACCGGTCAAGGGCAAAGGAATGGCAACTAATAAAATCAGACCTAGATTTCCATAAAAAGCATGCTTTTTATAAAATCGTTTGCGTGTCCTCTTAAACAGCCAGAAAAAAAACTTTTTAATTAATTTACTCCTTTTTATCAAAGATTCACTTAAATTTTGCCAAAACCATAATAACAAAAAAATCGGAATCATATTACCCAAAACAGCCAGAAAAAAAGATTTAAATGGAGAAAATTGAAAGGCGGTCATAGCTAGAGGAATAGTTCCCCGTAATTCATTTATTGGCGTCATGGCCAATAAAACTGTGATTAATTCTGATCCCATAATATGATCTTAACACCTTATGGTAAAATCGTCCACCAAATTAAACTTTTCGCTTCTTGAAACCTATCTTGATCAGTAGCCGCACCTAGAATAACTACAGCCAACTGGCGATTTTGATAATTACTTAATCCAACTAGACAATATCCACTCTCATCCAAATATCCTGTTTTGGCTCCAATAAGACTTACAAAGCTATTTAACAATTTATTAGTACTATAAATACGTTGATACCGTTTTTGCCCATTTATCCCAATAATATTAATATCATAAATTCTTTTACCTATGGCCTGCCTAATTTCATCTTTTTGCATTGCTTCCTTAAGTAATTTAACTAAATCCTGAGCCGTAGAATAATTCTTAGGACTCAATCCAGTGGGTTCAATAAAATAAGTATTAGTCATGTCCAAAGTTTTAGCTTTTTCATTCATTAAATCAACAAATGTTTTTTTGCCGTTTGATTTAGTGAGGCGGGCTAAAATCCTCATGGCGTTATTAGCTGATTTAATTAATCCACCATAAAAAATATCCTGAACACTCAATTTTTCTCCAGCCCTAATATTCAAACCAGCCGGAGTTAAACTACTTTCTATTTTCTCTTCGGACAGACTAGTAAATGGAGATTCTAGTCGAAGAATAAGATCCTCAGGCTCAACCATAACTAATTCATCCCATTGCTTAGTTTTATTTTCTAAAAAAACTAAGGCGGTCATAAGTTTAGTAATACTGGCAATAGGTAGAACAGCCGTTTTATTTTTCTCAAATAAAATTTCACCAGTATCAATATCAACTACCAAAGCACTTTTGGCTGTTAATTTGGGTCCCAAAGAATAAGGGAGTTTTAAATTACTTATGTTCTCACCTGGCCAAAGAGCTTGATCTAAAAAAACTACCTGATTAAAAACAGAAGATGAAGTTAAAAAAAGTAAACTAGCTAAAATAAAGGAAATCATATTTTAATAATTAATCATTCTAAAAACGCATTAATTTTCCCAGTTTATATAAAAAATACCAAAAATTTGAAAATGGTAGATCAAAGGTACCCGGATAAACGACTGGTTGGCCCCCAAAACCTATTTTAAATCTAGTAAATCCAGGCCATTTTTTCTTATTAAGACCCCAAAAATCATAAAATTTAAAACCCTGTTGACTAGCCTGTTTAATAACTTCCCAATGAAGCAAATAAGGGGCCATAGCTAAAGAATACTCGCGCGAAGAGGCTCCATGAACGTAAGTCACTGTTGAACCAAAATAAATAATAATCTGAGCCGCTAAAACCTTATTTTTATATCGGGCTAAAAATAATTTAGAAAATTGTGTTTGCTTTAAAAGCTGACGATAATAATCATCTGGATGTGGGTTAAATTTTGCGCGCTGGGCGGTCTGATGAATAAGTTTTAAAAATATTTCAAAATCACTATTTTTTTTACTTTCATAGACTTGGACGCCATGCTTTTGGGCTAAACGGATATTATATCTGGTTTTAGGATGCATTTTAACTAAAAGGCTTTCTTCTGATTGAGCTAAATCTAAAATTGTCGTCTGGGATGGCTGCAAATCATCGACTCTTTTAGCATTTAAAATTAATTGTTTAGCATCAAATGGCTCAAAACGAAAAAAAACCGCTTTTTCTTGTTGAGCTAATTCCTTAATCTTTTTAAAAAATAATTCTTGGGCTTGCTGATGTTTAGAAATAAAAATGGGTCCCCGCGGAGAATAAAGATAATTCTTCCCAAACGGCAAAGCCTGCTTAATAACTAAAGCTAAACCAATAATTTGCTGATTATCTTTAATCGCTAAATACCAAATCTTTCTTTTAATGGTTCTTTGAAAATTTCCCCAAACCCAGGATTGTAAAAATTGACTTCCATGAGAAGTGATAAAAATATCCCAACTTTTTTGATCTAAAATCTCACTAATTTGCATAATTACTTTTTAAACCGGGCGATCATAATTACTTCATCACCACTAAATAAATCTTTAATTACGGTTTCCACCTTTGCTCCCAAGGTCTTTTGGTACAATTTCTGGGCTTGATTAGTCGTTCCTGTGGTTACCTCGATTAATTTGAGACTAGCGCCCCTAATTTTTAAATAATCTTTTATTTTAATTAAAGATTCAGTTATAATTTTTGTTCCGATTCCCTGGCCTCTATATTTCAGATCAACAGCGATTTGCTCAAGTTCGATAACGGCTTGTTTTCGAAAACCACCTTTTTCTTTCCATAAAATATAACCTAAAATTTTATCTCCTTCTTGAGCAACAAAATACTGCATTCTAGGATAGGCTTGAAAATTACAATTAGTCCACTGTCGGGCCATTGATAAATCCTTGAGGCCGCTAAAACATTGGCTGGTAATTTCAGCAATCCCTTTAACTTGATTTTGTTCGGCTCTTTTAATTAAAATCATCCTTTTATTTTATCAAAAAGTAAACTAATTAAAAAGAGGCTAAGTAACTAGCCTTGATTTAATTGTTCTTTTTTTTATTTAAAAAAACCGCCCCTTCTTTTTTTAAAAGGTAGACTTTTCGATCCTGGCCTCGATTATAACCGCCAATTTTACCGTTTGAATGAATAACTCGATGACAAGGAACTCGGGGGTTAATATTCTTTTTCAAAGCTTGACCTACAGCCCGAAAAGCCTGGGGCTGATCAATTTTTTGGGCTACCTCTTGATAGCTCATCGTTTTACCGGCCGGTATTTTTTTGACTATTAGATAAACTTTTTCTTGAAATTTACTCATATAATTAAATTTTAATAAAAATCTTTAAAAAATCAGTCAACCTTGACAAATTTATCAATTATAGTTTAAATTAAATATAGGCACTTTAACAAAAAATAAAAAAGGAAAAAGGAATGAAAAAAAATTTGATTTTAATCACAATTTTTCTAACTTTACCTTTATTTGCTAATAATGAAAAGCCAGACTATCAAGCAGATTTAAAAAAATTACCCTTTGGAGATGTAGTCAACTGGAACCTAAAAAATCAAAGAAAAAAATATTATAATATTTTGGAAGAAAACTATGATCTAGTGATTTATAAAATTCAATATATAAATAATCAAAGAGAAAAAATTGAAAATCCTTGGTCTAAAAAGGAAACTTTAATTGCTTTATATAATAAAGAAGATAGATTTTTAGTTGGTTACATCTGGATATTAAAAAATTTTGATCTACCAAATTTATTTTACAAGCAAAATCCAGGTATATTAGAGCCAAAGTTAGTTTATGGAAAAATTAACCAATATGAAATCATTTACGAAATTGCTGATAATAAAAAACTACCCCTTTCTTCATTTGAACTTCTCAGTCTTACTTGCTGGCAAAGAAAATTTACTGGAGATAATCTTA
>JACZVN010000019.1 GCA_022572625.1 Patescibacteria group bacterium
TCTTCAATAATCGGGATTACTAAAGACATATCAACACCCCGCGCTTCAAGTTTTTCAACTCGTGATCCAATTCTGCCAAGAATGTGCTCAAAACGAGCCATGGCGGAGCGATAACGATTGAGTATTTTTATTCCTCGGCCATGGGCAATAGCAATATGCGCAGTTTTTCCATGATCCACATGACCTATTACTGTTCTCACATTCTCTCGAAAGTTCTCGCGAAGTTCTTTTGCGTTGTCCCGAGTATTTTGGCGCAGAGTTTGAATATTCTCTCGAAAGATCTGGCGACTGATTCGAAGTTCGCCTATCAGCTTTTCGCGTTCTTCCGGCGCGATGGATTTCATATCCCGTATAGCGCTTTTCGCTGCATCATGAAATATCACTCTATCTTCCTCAATTAAAGATGGGCTGCTGACAAACCCTCTCTTAAGTACAATATTTGAGTATGTAGTTCTTCCCGGCTTCTTACGAACAACCATGTCATCACCCTGTTTAAATTCAATTACTTCGGTTTCACTATCCATCCCAGATATCGATTTAAAACCAGCTTGTACATTATCCATCTCAGCTCTAAAACTTTCCTCTACGCTTTTAGTGTCATTTTCTTCAAAGGTGTCGTCGTCTACACGAGGAGTAGAAACTTCCGACTCTTTACCATCCGGAACACATATACCCTTTACACAAATCGTTCCTACGGAGCAGGATCCAGTATTTGGACACCAACTAGAAGTTGATTCTGAGGTATCTCCCTTAATTGTATCTCCCTCTACTGTGGATAGTGTAGTGTCTGCTGTGTCGGAATCAGGAGTAGAAATTGCCTGCAGGCCTTCTTCATTATTAATCGCAATTCCAAGTTTATCAAATTCTATAAGTATAGCTTGAACCTCTTCTTTATTTATCCCGATTGCCATCAGAAATGACTTAAGTTCAGCTTCATAAATCCCGCTACCCTCAAGCGCATCGGTAACTTCGTTTATTTTCGCGCCACCAACGCCATAGCTAATAAGAGTATTACCAATCTCCATTCTTAATTCCCCAATTGATTTGCTTGATAGCGAATAATCGTATTTTCTAATTGAAAGTTCTCCTCCGGGGATCTGTTCAATGGTTATATCCAGACCAGGTAGCGGATCGCCGGCGCGTACCATGGTTGCTGTAAACATCATTATTCCTATAAGCAATATTATAATTATTTTCCAATGCAATCCGTCTTTTAAAAACCTTAACCTTTTTCTAATTAAATTTTTTATTTTTATAATCTGTTTCATATTTTTATTTATTTACCCTTGTGCGTAAAAACGGGGTAAAAAAATTCTTTTAAAGTATATTAATTATTGTATAGTATCTATTCTTTTAAAGAGAATAGCACATTAACGCATTTATGGCAAGTATATTTTATTATAAAAAATGAGAAGTTATCTCACCCTTTGGTCAAAACTCTTTAAATAGAATAATATTCAAATTTGGTTATGAAAGATAAGTGATAATTTTTTATTATCCTTTTTCTCCGGCCAAATACCCAGTACTCCATGCAACTTGTAAATTATATCCGCCAGTCGGCCCATCAATATCTAAAATTTCTCCAGCTAAATATAGATTATCTATTATTTTTGACCTCATTGTTCTTGGGTCAACTTCTTTTAAATCTACCCCGCCTGAAGTTATCACCGCTTTTTCAAAACCGACTAGCCCTTTAATGCTAAGTTCAAATTCTTTTAAAAGCTTAATTATTTTCTTTCTTTCAATTCTTGTTACTTCATTTACCTTTTTATTTTTTTTAATTCCAGATAATTCAATAATAACGGGAATAAGTTTTTTAGGCAGCAATTTATTTAAACTGTTTTTAAGTTGTTTATTTTTCTGCTCGGCAAAATTTTTTAAAATTCTTTTATCTAGGGTTGGATAATCAAATTTAGGTTTAAAATCTATTTTTAATTTTAAATCTTTTATTTTATCTTCGCTTATTTGCTTGCTTAAATTTAATATTAGCGGTCCGCTTAAACCATTGCTGGTAAAAATGGCTTCACCAAAACAAGAAGCAATTTTACGTTTTTCCCATAAACTTATTTCCACGTTTTTCAAACTCAAACCTTCAAGTTGTTTAACTATTTTTTCTTTAACAATAATGGGGGTCAAAGCTGGTTTTAATGCTATCACCCTATGCCCTATTTTTTTAAGCCACTTATATCCATCACCGGTAGAACCGGTTTTGGGATAAGATTTTCCTCCAGTGGCAAATACAAAATTATCAGCTACTATTTCTTTCCCATTTTTTAAAATAATTTTCTCTATTTTTTTATTATTACTGTTTCCAGTGCTGATAACTATTTTTTCAACCAAACTATTGAATCTGACTTCCACCTTATTATCTTTTAAATATTTTTTTAAACAACTTAAAACGTCATTAGCATTATCGGAAACAGGAAAAACCCTCCCATTTATTTCTACTTTTGTTTTAATTCCACGACTGACAAAAAAATCAATCACATCTTTATTAGAAAATTTATTTAAAGCAGCATATAAAAATTTTCCATTTGGCCCGTAAATATTTATTATTTTTTTCAAATCTTCTTCGGCGTTTGTAATATTACATCTTCCTCTTCCGCTAATTAAAAGTTTTATTCCTAGATGTTCATTTTTTTCAAGTAAAATAACACGGGAGCCAATTTCTCCCGCATGTCCGGCCGCCATCATTCCAGCTGGCCCACCGCCAATTACTGCTAAGTTATATTGATGCTTTTCCATAAATTCAATCTTTTCTGTTTGTAAGTAATAAATTAAATTTTTATAATCAAACAATCTCTAATTTTATCATCCAATGAAAAATCAGTTATCTTACCAGTTTTATGCATAAAATTTTCATATCCCTCCACATCATAACGCGGCACTAAATGCCAATGAACCTGTTTTGCCTCATCCATATACACAAGGTATACTTTTTCAACTTTTAATGCTTTCATCATCGCATTTCTAACTTCATTTACCCGATCCATTAAATACTTATAATCTTTTCTGGATAACAAATGCAAATCTGAAACTTTCTTTTTCCAAACAATAACCGTATGCCCTTTAACCATTGGTTTATTGGCTAAGCAAGCGTACAGTTTTTTATCTTCGTAAATTATGGCGTTTTTGTATGGCTTTGGAAGCATAATAATTTAATCTATTTTTTCTAATCTAATCTCCCATGTTATTAGATTAGAGCAAATACTCATAATTATTTCTGATAACTAATTATGAGTGGAATGAGGTTCAAATTTATTTAAGAGGGTATAATGGATTTTAATTTGTGAAAAAACGGTAAATTTTCTGTTCCCATAGAATATTAAAAACCATATAATGAAGTCATATTGCCAATAAACCACGGACCGATAAAAGCCAATCCAATTAATGGCAAAACAATAACTACAACACTAATAATAAGCATCCAGAGAAAATACTTTCTAGTCTTTTCAACAGATGTATAAATTTTTTCAAGCGTCATGGCATTGTCTTCAACTTTTTTTAAAATTTCTTGTTCCATATATTTTGATTATTAATGAGATTCATCCTTATTATATATCAATTTTTAAAAAATTTAGCTGTTTTGATTCTTAAGTATATCATTTTTTTGCTTATTCAACTTTTTTTTGAAAACAGCAAAATATTGTTTAATAACACTTTGTTGAGATGATGGAATATTATCTAACCTTTTCTCCAATTCCTTTTCAGAGGTTATTATGCTCCCTGGAGCGTCCCTTAAAATCATCAGTGTATTGTCTGGGTTATTAAATTGTGAAGGGAGTGGCTGCTTATCAAATTTCTTTTGGACTGCGACGAGAAACTCCTCTAATGCTTTTTGTTGCCAGTTGCCATTATCTAGAATTAAAATCTTATTGTCTTCTAAAACTCTGTGAAATTCGTCCAAGGCCTGCCTTGTTACAACCTCAGGTGTATCGTGAATAACTATGGCATCAAAACTTTTATCCTTGAAGGGGGAGTTTAAAAAATCGCCCTCTATTTTATTTCCAGGTCCTAAACGAGAAAAATAACCACCAACTTCTTTATTCTCCTCTAATGAGAGATGAATTACTTTATCTTCTCCTAAAACTTCTTTTGGTATTTTGTCTATCCCTGAACCAGGATAGTAAACTTTTATGGGAGAATAGGTATTTTTAATCCATTGTAAAAAATTTTTACGATTTTGCTCATATTCTTTCATTCGCTCATGCCAAATTGGCATGCCCTTGTATATTTTTTCTGTGATTTCTTTTCCTTCCATAGCTTTTGGTAATTTTTTAGGAAGATTTTCAGGATTCATATTTTTTAAATTGATTATCAGTTAGTTTTTCTAACTTTTCTTAGCTTAGTTGATTGAAAGTTTTTGTCAATCGCCTATTAAAAATAAGGTTTAGGGGTACACTCCCTAGGTTGAACAACATTTGAACCTGTTTAGTAAAACCGAGGAAATAATTCATTTTCATAATCGCTGATTTACAAGGATAAAAATAAAAGCTCTAATACAAATTAGAGCTTAATTTAAAATTTAATTGTTAATAATCGTAAATCCTTCTTTACTAAGGGCCTTAAAAAGATCGGTAAATGAACCATCAAAGAAAAACCAGTCTGAACTAATTTTATCTGCTTCAGAAAAAGTAAGGTGTTCCCTGACTTTTTTAGGATCAATCTTTTGAACAACTTTATTATTCGGAATACTATTATCGATTTTATACCACACCCAGGTATTAGGATCTCCGGGCTTTCCTCCACCTGATTCATCACAAAAATAGGTCGCTTTCCTGTTCCATATGCTGGCATAATTCATTGCTCCATGACACATGGGTATGGCGTGAATGTCACGCATCATTCTGGCAATCCTGTCCACCTTAAGATTTGCTCTGATATAGACAATGCAGGCTTTTTCCGGATCAAGAAATAGTTCTGAAAATGATCTATCTACTGGCTCTGGTGCTTCATTAATACGCCCATCATGATAAGAACTAAATTCATGAAATCGATACAACTTCTTGGTCGGCTTTGGAAGTGGTTTTACTTGTCTTTCTTTCAAAATTAAATCCTCCCTTTTTTAATTTTTATTAAGAACTATTTCTCAGCATAACCCCTCCTCCTGTTTTGTCAATATTTAACGCCCCACTTAAAAATTGGGGCGTTAATATTTTCTAAAAACAGAACTAAGGGAATTTTGGTTGGCCAACTAATACCTTATGTTCTCGCACAATAATAATATTATGCTTATATTTTTTCAATTTCTCCTCGGGTATATCATCAACAATTACAAAATATATTCCTGATAATCCACTCACCATAGAAAAGTTCTTTGGGGTTCTAGACTTACAAAACGGTTCTCCATTTGCGAGCCACTTGAATTTACAAGGCACTATTTCTAAAACGCCATTAAATCCTATAAATATATTCCTCTTGCTAAATGTTTCCTGGGAATAAAAGACCCGCTCTTGCGTATGAAAAAGTATGCCATCAACTGTTTGAACAGTTCTCTGCTTTCTGTCTTTATCAGCCTTAAACAGAAAATGACCGTGATAAAAATCATATTTGCTGATTTCTCTGGCCGCACCTTCATCAAGTGCGTATTCTATGCCTTGTTTAATAAGTGAGAGGAGTTCGGTTGATAATGTATCAGCTATTAATGTAAATCTTATCTTCCCATTTAACATATAATGTGGCCATGAAAGCCTGCCATCTGATTCTTCTTGCCACGATTGATCTAAAACAGGATCCTGTTTTAGATTATTGCTGTAACAACCTGTTCCAGTTATATTCACTATCCCTATTAAAAGAACTAGTACGGATAAATATCTCCTCATTCTTTTACTCCTTGTTGTCAAATTTTCAATTCACAGTACTCTATACTGTATTTCATTATTTATATTTTAACAAAAAATCTTTCTCTTGTCAATATTTTTAAAACTCCCCCAGTCGGACGATGCCTGCCCCGTAGTGAACCGTAAGTTCTTACTACCGGGGTTCAAACTCCTCTTGCAGATGAACAAGCTTGTTTAGAATGGAATAAAATAAAAGGGCTCATCTGATTACGAATGAACCCTGAAATAATTGACTTTATAACAATTCTTATTTAAAACGAACAGTCATTTATATTTTCATTAGTATTAAACCGTTTACTAGACCAGAGAATATCTATTCCGCCCACGAAATCGCTTTGTAGAAGAGCATTATAATGCACACGATTATAGCAAATTGAATAATCAGAATAAGTCATTTTCTCACTGTCACCCTTTAGTCGATTTTGATAACGAACAATACAATAAACTTTCGGACGTTTTTGTTTCTTTATGCGTTCAATTTCTCTTTCTGCTAAATCTTTACTGATTGTCGGCATTTCTTCCTCCTTTTCTATAATCTGTATAATAATATTAATCTAATATAAATTAAACATTTTGTCAATAAAATTTTTCACCAACCCAAAGAGCGAGATATTGCCTCTCTCTTTAATTAAAACCCCGTCTTTTTATTATTTATTCTTCTCCAAGATATCGCCTAGTTTTCTAATCTCCTCTCCATAAAGCGACCAGTCACCGCGGCGCTGGGCTTCCAGGGCGCGATTAAATAAATCCCTGGCCTGCTGGAACGAATCATCTTGAAAAGTAAGCTCCGCCGGCTCAACAACTTCAGTCATTACTTGATTACGAATGTCACGGTCAACTCGGCCGCCAAACACTCTTTCTAAAGCCAAATCCAAAGTTTTTTCCATGGCAATGCGGTTCTCATGGGCCACAATTACCCGTTTAAGCTCTGGGATTTTGCCGCCTTCGGCGCGCAGGTAAATCGGCTGGATATAAACCAATGATTCTTCAATCGGGATCACTAAAAGATTACCTCTGATAACTTCCGAACCGCGTTGGTCCCAAAGGGAAATCTGCCGCGAGATGTCTGTATCCTGATTAATGCGGTTGGTAATCTGTTTAGGGCCAAAAATAAGCTTTTGTTTAGGAAAACGATAGACTACCAACTGACCGTAAAACTCCCCGTCATTGCGCGCCACCATCCAAGCCGAAAGATTATCTTTACCCCGGGGAGTAAAAGGAATCATTAAGATGAACTCTTCCTTTTTTTCTCCCGGAAGCTTCATAATCATGTGCCGTAACATTGGATCAATTTGTCTTCCCCTGGTAATTATTGGGATCTGCCATTGATCTTCTTTATTATAAAAAATTTGCGCTTCGTTCAT
>JACZVN010000020.1 GCA_022572625.1 Patescibacteria group bacterium
TAGAAAATGATAGGTTAAAAGAACGCCAATTAGTGAAAACAGTACCCCCAGGAGTAGCACAATCGTCCATATTGACACTTCTTTATTATCATCTGCATAATCGTTTAAGCTTTCTACTTTATGCATATTTACTTGTTCATTATCCAAAGTATATTGTGCTTTCGCAATAGGCCCAAAATCTCGTTTTAAGATAGCAATTAAGGGCACAGATATAAGAGCTAAAATTGCGTAAAATTGATATGGCAAGACCCGGAGTAAGACAGCGAAAGACTCCTCCTGAATGCCGGCACTTACATAAGATTGCTCGATTAAACTCATGATATATGCTCCCCAACCAATAAAAGGAATAACCCAGATCAGGGTAAAAATAATCTCACTAATAAATAAGAGTAATCCCTGGCGGGCATGAAATCGAGTGTAGTCATTTTTAGTCCTTAAAACTATAGGAATTAAGGATAAAATGCCTAGATAAGAGACCGCGCCTAAAATCCTGGCCAAAAAACTCGGCGTTTTAGCGGCTTCGACTACTGATTCAATTTTTTGAGTAATAGTTTCTGAATTCATATTTTCGATTTAAATTAAGATGAGTTAATTAACAAATAAAATTATAACACTTTAATAAGTTTAGACAACGGCCACCACTGGTTTTTTACCTATTTTATTTAAAATAAAATCACCCAGTCTGGACTCTATCGTAAGCTTAACTCTTTTTTTTGTTCCATATTTCTTAATAAAATTTCTGACCTTATTTTTTATTTCAGATATAATTTTGTCACCCACGGACAAGCCCAGGAAAACAACCTGTATATTCTCCTGTCCCCTTTTCCGATCAAACGATATCGAAATAATACAAACACCAACGTCAGCCATTTTTCGACGGGTAACTATAATGTCACGTTCTAATACCTTAACCATTTTTCCTTGAACGATTAAAGATAAACCATTAACCTTTTGAGGTAATATTTTTGCTCCCTGATATTCATCTATTTCTAAAACATTGCCATTTTTAAGCATAAAACAATTTTCTCGTTTAATTCCGCTTTCCTTGGCCAGCTCGATATGTTGGGCTTGCATATAGTGTTCACCTTCAATCGGAATAAAAAATTTAGGCTTGATTAAGTTTAGCATTTCCTTTAATTCTTCTCTTTGGGCATGCCCTGAACTATGGACACCCGCTCCTAAAATAGGCTGATAAATTATTTTTGCTCCTTGATCAATCAAACCGTTCATAGTCCGGTGAATAGCTAATTCATTGCCGGGAATCGCTGAAGAAGAAAAAATAACTGAGTCACTTTTCTTTATTTTAACCATATAATACTGACCGCGCGAAATCCTGGTCATCACTGATCTTTCTTCCCCTTGCGTACCCGTAACTAAAATAAAAAGTTTGTTGTCAGGATATTGATTTATATTTTTAACATCAATTAAAAGACCTGGCGGTATTTTAATATAACCAAGCTCTTGAGCAATGGCGATGCTTTTTTTAATTGAAAATCCGGCAATGGCCATTTTACGATTATATTTTTGACAAGCAACAATGGCCTGATGAATCCGACTGATAAGGGTGGAAAAACTGGTGAAAATAATTCGGGCCGGCGCCTGGCGGACAATCTCTTCAATTTTCTCGCCAATTTCTTTTTCTGAAAGCGTGTGCCCACTTACCTCAGCATTGGTACTATCAGAAAATAGGGCCAGAACGCCTTCATCACCAATGCGTTTCAATTTTTTCTTATCCACTGGCCTTTGATCACCTGGATTATCGTCAAATTTAAAATCTCCAGTATGGATAACGGTTCCAATCGGCGTCGTTATACTCAGACCAACGCTATCAGGAATATTATGAACAACATGAAACGGATCAATTTTAAAACTACCCAAGGTAAATACTTTGTTGGCCTCAATGGTATTAAATTTTAGATTCCTTAATCCAAGCTCTTTGGTTCTCCCTTCAATTAAACCAATGGTTAACCTGGTGGCAAAAATAGGCGGATTTCCCAATCGATGAATTAAAAAAGGAATACCACCAATATGATCAAGGTGACCATGGGTGATAATAATTCCACGGATCTGATCTAGCTTCTTTTCTAAATAACTAATGTTCGGAAGGAGCCAATCTACACCTGGCAAATCCGGCCCGGGAAATCCAACCCCTAGGTCAACAATAATAATATCTGATCCATATTCAAAAAGCATGCAGTTCTTTCCCACCTGCTCAACCCCTCCCAATGGAATAACGCGTAATTTATTGATCATTAATTTGTTGAATAAATTGATGGCTTTTGGCGAAAAGTTTTATAAATATTTTCCATAAAATCACCGCCAGCATAACCAACCACCAAAGAAAAAATCACGTCCCGGCCAAAAGCCGAGGCCACGACCAAACCGATAATTCCAGATAAAAACATCATCATTATAAAATAAGGCAAGTTAAACTTTACTTCTTTATAAGAAAATTGATGTTTGATAAACCCGACCAAACCTCTAATAACGCCGCCAAAAAATCCAGCGATTAATATTTCCCAAGTCATAAATAAAAAATTAATTAAAATTAATTAAAATTCAATATCAAAATTATTAAATTTTTGAACCGGCTCTTCCCATTTCAATTCGACTTTATCCACCCGAGCCGATTTTGGTCCTTGATAACACCAGTCAACTAGTTTTTTCAAACCATCTTCTTTTCCTCTTACTACTATTCTTACTGATCCGTTTGATTCATTTTTTATCCAACCCTTTAAATCTAATTCCTTAGCTAGGTGCTGAGTATCATACCGAAAAGCGACTCCCTGAACTAAACCATAAATTTTTATCACTACCTGTTTTTCCATCGCCCTTTTTATTTCAAAAATATTTATGATTTTTTGGTAATTTTCATTTCTAAATCATCCCCTTCCTGATCTATAAAATATAGTGTTTCTTCCATTTCTTCAATCTCGGTATTTAATTCTTTTATTTCTTGCTTTAGAGCCCTAATCTTATCAGGCTCTTGTTCTTTATTAGATAAAGCTAAAAATTTCTTTAATTCTTCTTGTTTATCATTAACCGCCTCTTGTAGACCAGTTAAAAATATTGCCATTTCATCTGTCACTTGTTCAAGCGTGGGCTCTTGTTCTTTTTCTGGAGGACTACTTTTTTCCAATGAATTTTTCATATTTAAAAATTAAAAATCTCCCCGTGGCCAGGGTAAACCTTGGTCCCAGGCTTAATTAAATTAGCTAATTTCTTTAATGACCTTTCCATATCTTCCATTGATCCACCGGGTAGATCAACTCGGCCGTAGGCATTTTTAAATAAGGTGTCGCCGCTTAAAATAAATCCCTGGCCTAATAAACAAATACTGCCCAAACTATGACCAGGGGTATGAATAACTTTTAAAATACTCTCCCCTATATTTATCGTATCATTTTCTTTTAAAATTCTATCTGGCACAAAATCAATAAACTCCAATTCGTTTTGATGAATTAAAATCTGAGCTTTCGTTTTTTCTTTTATTTGCCGATTAGCTAAAATATGGTCAAAATGAAAATGAGTATTAATAATATACTTTACTTTAGCTTTAGTTTTGGCGACCTGTTTTAAAATTTTATCTGGCTCCGCTCCAGGATCAACAATTGCCATTTCATGTTGATCAATAAGTAAATAACAATTAGTGGCGATTGAACCGACGGTGATTGATTTAATTTGCATAGCTTAATTTTATCACTAATTTTCACTCACGTCAATTTTAGTAATTAAAAGACCGCCTTTAAAGCGGTCTTTATTTGTCTAAAAATTTTGACCAATAGTTTTGAATAAATTGTTGGACAATTGATTTAGTTTTAGTTTTACTTTTATTGCTTTTAACCAATTTTGGGTAATATTTTTTCATATAAGGATTTCCGTAATAAATATAAGACCGAATAAAAACAGCATTATTTGGACTATTTGTTTTGTCATCGGAAAGATGGTAATTTTTTAAAACTATCTGCTTTTCTGCTTCTTTATCTAAAAGGGTGAGAGATTTATCTTGATATGTCTTTTTGAGCGTTTGATATCTATCTTCCATAAACCAATAACCAAACAAATTTTTAAGATCTTTTCTGGCTAGCTTGAGTTTGGAATTACTTGGATCTTTTTCTATTAAATATTCTACTGCCCCTAGTTTACCTAAAATATGGGCTATCACTTCTTCTGCTATCATTTGATCTATAGTTATATATTTTCCATAAATTTTCAGTCCGATATCATATTGATGAACATATTGATGAAATGATTCATGAATTAAAAGCTCCAACATCTTTAATTTATCCGCTTTATTTTTTGGATTATAGAGATCAGGAGTGATAAAAAACTTTGGAGTGATAACCATGCTTACTTCTGGGACGGCATTCCAAAATCTCAGATAGCTATTTAGATAAACATCATACCCGTTCTTCTTATAATTATCAGCAATGCGGTCTGCTTTTTTCTGAGAGGTGCCAACGTATACATAAAGCTGGTTAATTAAAGTTTTGGTAAATGTCCAGATAGAGTATTGAGGACAGGCCATAACCATATAGATTGTTTTCTGAAAATATGGCTTTGAAGAAAAAGCCATATGAACCGGGAAACCATAGTTTTTTTGACAAAAATCATTCACCTCTTGGACAAAATCACGCTGTTTAGAAGTAGGAAACTTAGCATTCAAGTTTATTCCCTCCTTTTTAAACGAACCTTAAAACTTTAGTTTATTATAAGAAAATAAAAAGAGTTTGTCAAACTCATAATAAATAACATCAACTATTTAGAAAATAAAATATTTACCCTTTTCTTAGTTCAATCAAAGTTATTTCCGGCGGACAATTAAACCTGATTGGCAGCAAATCAACCCCAATACCGCGGTTAATGTAAAGAGGAATTTGTTTAACCCGATATAATCCGCTGACATATTTCCCACGATCCCTGGTGGGAATCCAAAAATTAGGAATTAAGGGCAATCTTACTTGGCCGCCGTGAGTATGCCCGGCCAGAATCAAATCCACTTCACTTTCCTTAAGATCTTCAATTATCTCGGGCGAATGGGCTAAAAGTATTTTAACTCGATTATCCTCCAGTCCCTGCATTGCCTGTTCTAAATTATGATGTTTAGTTCGCGGATCATCGACGCCAATCAGATAAAGATATTCGCCATTTCTAATCAACTTTTTATTTTCATTGAGCAAAATAGAAATGCCGCAAGACTCAACTAACTTTTTAAACTCGTGAATATTAATTTTACGGCTGTCATGCAAATGATTGCCAAAAACGCCAAAAATCCGATTTTGATATTGTTGACCCAATTTTTCCCAAAATGGACGGCAAAGATCTAAATCTTTAGTTTTTGTCTGGTTATCAATGATATCACCAGTGATAAAGATATAATCCGGATTAAGTTGATTAATAATTTTTAAAACTAATTTTTCTTTGCGGCCAAACTTTTTAGAATGGAGATCACTAATTTGAACAATTTTAATCCGATCAAAGGAAAGGGGTAAATTTTTAAAATCAAATCTTATTTTCTCAACCTTAAAATTATACGGTTCAAATCGAAAACTATACCAAATAATTAGCAGCAAAAGAATAAAAAAAATACTTCCCAGAAATATCATCATAATATTTTATTTTTATTTAGTTTTTCTTACTTTTAAATCGTAAATAATTTCTTCCGCTTTCTTTAGATTGCGTTTAGCATCATCAAATTTATGACGCAAATAACCGGTCAAATCAAGTTTAATTAATTCTGAAACAATATCAGCAATTATTTCTTTAAGCTCTTCAGCCCGTTTGATTTTTCCTTCAGTGGCGAAAAGAATTATTTTCCGATTCATTTCTCCTGTCAGATCACCCAGGGCGGCCAAATAACTGTCAAAGCCGACCTTAATTTTCGTCACTCCTTTAAGACGGCCAAATTTTAAAATTTGCCAGAATAATTTTGCTTCCAAATACTCTTCCAAAGCGGCCTTATAAGCGCCCTCATATTTTAAATTGGGTCCTTTTAAAAAAAATGGCTTAAGTTTAGCAAAAATCTCTTCGGCTTCGGTTAATCTTTTTTCGGCTTCGAGAATTTGATCCCGATGTAAAGAAAAAATCGCCTGCTTAGATTTATGCAGCGCCGCATTTGATTGACGAATAATAACCCCGCGGGCTGAACCATAATGTTGATGGGCGGTCCTTAATTTTTGAAACAATTTTTTATTAATCATTATTAAATGATAACATAAATAAATTATCGCCGCAATATAAAACCCCCCGAAAGATTTCGGGGGGCAAAGATAATTATCTTCTAACTCCATTATTTTTCCAGGGAAGTCGATTAATAATTGATTGATTTATTCTTTTTCCCTCTTGTCTGCGTTTACCTTTATACTGAGCTCTTTTCTTACGCATCTTCTTAAGATACTCTTTAGCTTTTGGAGGTAAACTATTATCCCAATCCAGATTAACTACTGCTCTTATCTGGTGTTTCTGCCTATTGCTACAACGCCAATAACGAGATTTAATGGCTCGGCCGCGGACTATTTTCATAAACCCTTTGCATTGTGGGCAGTGAGGCCTATTTTTAATCCGCCATTGAGCAATCCAGGCTTGCTTTAACAAATTAATAATGAAATTCTTGGTGCGATGAATGGGATGAGAAAAATAAACTGCTTTTTCATCATCTAAACCATCTTCAGAGATGACCACCCAACCAGCATCTGATTCTCTGGCCTGACTTTGTTTTTCCAACCAAGTCGTCCAAACCGTGACCGTTAAACCGTTTTCTTTAAAATAAAAACCAGTTTCCCGGCCTTTTTGAGAACGTGGTGATTTTAAACCCAGACGGTTAATCCTTTGACGGAATTCACCTTTGGAAATTTCCTTGAATCCTAAAAGCTTAAATTCCTTTCTCAGGTAGTTAAAATCACTGGAATTAGGT
>JACZVN010000021.1 GCA_022572625.1 Patescibacteria group bacterium
ACAAAAGAAGAGTTGAGCTTGGCATATACTCCAGGAGTAGCATTTGTTTCTCAAGCAATAGCCAAAGACAAGAAGTTAGATAGGGTGTTAACGAATAAGGGGAATAGTGTTGCTATTATAACCGATGGCACCGCTGTTTTGGGTTTGGGAGATATTGGACCTGAAGCTGCAATACCTGTAATGGAGGGGAAATCCGCCATATTTAAGGAATTTGCAAATATTGATGCATTCCCAATTTCATTGAGCGAAAAGGATCCGCAAAAGATAATTGATATTGTAAAAGCAATAGCTGTAAATTATGCAGGTATTAATTTAGAAGATATATCAGCCCCAAGATGTTTTAAAATAGAAAGAACCTTGAAAAAGGAATTAGATATTCCTGTATTTCATGATGATCAGCATGGTGCTGCAATTATTATACTCACAGCTTTAATTAATGCGCTATCTTTAGCTAAAAAAGATGCCAAAACCGTTAAAGTTGTAATTAATGGAGCCGGAGCTGCTGGAATTGCGACAGCCCATCTTTTGCTAACATATGGAGTAAAGAATATTAATATGGTTGATAAACAAGGCGTATTACATGAGGGAGCTAAAGGAATGCATGAATATCAGGCCGAGATAGCAAGGTTGACCAAGCCAAAAGCAAGAGGTGGGTTAAAGGAAGCCATAAAGGATGCGGATGTATTTATTGGAGTGTCTGTTGGAAATATATTAACAAAGGAAATGGTTTCAACAATGGCTAAAAAAGCAATTGTGTTTGCAGCGGCAAATCCAATACCGGAAATAGATCCAAAGGATGCAAAGGAAGCCGGGGCATATATTGTAGCAACCGGGAGATCTGATTATCCAAATCAAATAAACAATGCGTTAGTATTTCCTGGTTTGTTTAAAGGATTGCTTGATGCTGGAGCCTCTGAAATTAACCCTGCGGCTATGATATGTGTTGCAACATGTCTTTCTGGGTTGATAAAGGAACCTGCGCCAGATAATATTGTTCCCTCACTATTTGACAAGAGGGTTGTTGAGACGGTTGCATTCACAATACAACAATCGGGAGTGTGTGTTTGTAAGTATTAGAAATATTGACTAATTAATTTTAAATAAAATGAAAACTAAAAAACATAATCCAAAACCAGAAAAACCAAGTATCGCCGTTGATATTATTATCTTTGTGATCAACGATAATGAATTAAAAATTCTACTTATAAAAAGGGGATCAAAGACATTTAAGGGGCGATGGGCTTTACCGGGAGGTCGAGTTGATAAAGATGAAGCCTTAAAAGATGCAGCGGCCCGGGAGCTAGAAGAGGAGACTGGACTTAAGAATATCTATTTAGAACAACTTTATACTTTTGGAGCACCGTTTCGCGATCCACGGGGTCGGGTTATTTCCATTGCTTATTTTGCTCTTATTAATCAGAAACCAAAACTTTTTCCGGCAACGGACGCAGCTGATGCGCAATGGTTTGTAGTAAAAAAACTACCCCGTTTAGCTTTTGATCATGAAATAATTATTTCAACGGCGGTTGAAAGATTACGTTGGAAATTAGAATACACTAATATTGTTGCTAATTTTTTACCAAAATATTTTACTCTCTCTGAACTACAAGATGTTTATGAGATTATTCTAGGCAAAAAAATAGATAAAAGAAATTTTCGTAAAAAGTTATTATCCTTGAATTTAATTCAGTCGACCCGCAAGAAAAAACAAGGGGTAACTTATCGGCCGCCCCAATTATGGCGTTTTGTGACCAGTAAACATATTATTTTAAATAAACGAGATTTAGTATTTTAAATCTATGCGCATTGCTTGTTTAGGTACCAGTGCTAATCCACCTCATCTTGGCCATCTTGAAATTGCTAAACAAATTTTAAAACAAAATTTAGTTGATCAAGTTTGGTTGATTCCTTGTCGAAAACATGTTTTTAATAAAAAACTTTGGCCAAGGCAATTCCGTTGGGAAATGGTTAAAATGTTGGAACAACCAGGGATTAAAGCTTGCGATATTGAGTTACAAAGAAAAGGTAAAAGTTATACTTTTGATACTGTTATAGCTTTAAAAGAGAAATATCCTCAACACAAATTTTATTGGATAGTCGGCAGTGATTTAGTGGTCAGCGGTGAATACAAAAAATGGGAAATCTGGCCTCAACTTAAAAAAGAAATTCAATTTTTACTTATTCAAAGGCCAGGATATTCAATAGCTAAGGTTAGGGAAAAATGTTTCATCAAAACAGGAATTCGCGGCAATTATATTTCCAGTACTTTAATCCGTGAGCGGTTAAAAAAATCTTTAGAAATTAACGATTTAGTACCATTAAAAATTGCTCAATATATAAAATATTTAAAAAAATATAGTTTAATTAAATTTTTATGAAAATTTCAACTTTATCTATTATGGTTGGCAGTTCGGCTTGCAATTTACGTTGCAAATATTGTATTAGTCGAGCCACTTATAACCTAACTGAAAAAAAAATAATTATTTGTTCCGGCTAAACCTTTAATTAATAAAGCAGTGCGAGTTTTTACTACTGGTGGAGGTTTTACTGCTTTAATTACCGGCAAAGGTGAACCAACGCTGGTTCCTCATCAAAAATTAGTTAATCTTATTAAAACTCTTTATCAATACACACCAGTAGTAGAATTACAAACTAACGGTGCCTTATTAACCAATAAAAAAGTTAAAGATTATGCTCAAGCAGGATTAAGCACTATCGCAATTAGTTGCGCCAGTCGTGATAATAAATTTAATTATCAGGTAATGAGCGGGGGTATAGGTAAATCATGGAGTTTAGAAGAAAAGTGCCGGTTGGTAATTAAAAATAATTTAATTTTAAGATTAGCCGTGGTAACCACCAAGGGAGGTATTGGTGATTTAGCATCATTTCTAGATTTTATTAAATGGATGAAAACATTAGCGCCTAGAAATTACCCGCTTCAACTGACCGTTAGAAAAATGGGCCTGCCATTCCAGTATCAATTAAAAACCGTCCGGGGTAAAAAAGTAACTAAATTTGTTAAAGAGAATCAAGTTGACACCACCTTAATTTGGAAGTATTTAAAAAATCATGGCCATAAAATCATTACTTTTTCCTGGGGTTATGAGGTTTTTGATTATCAAGGAGTAGCGGTTTGTGTTTCAGAGTGCTTAACCATTAAACCAGAAGAGGATACGATCCGTTCCGCTATTTTATATCCGGATGGACATTTGCGTTATTCTTGGGAATTTCCCGCCGCTGTTATTTTTTAATTAATTAAAAAAATTTAATGTAAATATTATGAAAAGAATAGGTATTTTAGTTAAGACCACTAAACCAGGATTTAAAGATACACTTAAAAAAGTAGAACACTATTTTCTTAAAAGAAATTATAAAATTATTACTAAATTAAATAAAACTGTTCTTAAAAGGGGATTAGCCTGGATTTTAATTTTAGGCGGAGATGGTTCTGTACTTCACGTTGCTAATCAGGTAGCCGAATATAATATCCCTTTAATCGGAGTTAATTTTGGTTATAAGGGTTATCTTTGCCAAATTAATAGGGATGAGTTACTTAAGGGATTAGGGGCTTTAAATAGTAAAAATTATTCTATTAAATCACACACCCGTATTAGGGTTAGAGTGGTGCGGCAAGGTAGAATTATTAAAGAAGTTGATGCTCTTAATGAAATTGTCGTTGGTGGAATTAATCGGGCCGTTTGGTTAAAACTAAAAATTAGTCATGGCACTAATAGAAAAATGGCGACCATTATTGGCGACGGAATAATTTTTTCTACCCAGATTGGTTCAACTGCCTATAATATCTATGCCGGTGGTCCGGTTCTTTTGACTGATGTTTTTAGCGTGGTCGCTTCCAATGCCTTATTTGATTCCGATTATTTTTTGCCTAATACCAAGTCTTTTGTTATTCCAACCAGCGCCCGTTTTGAAATTAAGCCCCTAAGAGGTGGCCAGCGCTTTCCTTATGTAGTGGCTGACGGCCAAAGAGATTATCATTTACAAAAAGGTGATAAGATTATTATCACCCGATCCCAGCTAGTGACTAAATTAATTGAATTAAAAAAATAAAATGAAAATTACTTTGGCTCAATTAAATTCAATTGTCGGTGATATTTGGGGCAATGTTAAAAAAATGGAAAAAGCGATTAAAATAGCGTCTAAAAATAAGAGCGATCTAATTATTTTTTCAGAAATGTTTATTACTGGTTATCCGCCGCGCGACCTTTTAGAAAAAGACAAATTTATTCAAGAAACGCAAAAAGCATTAACGAGCATAAAGAAAATTTCAAAGCATTTTCCTAAAATTGGCATTTTATTCGGTACGGTTAGTTTGACCAATAAAAAGAAAGGAAATGGCCTTTATAATTCAGCTTTTCTTATTTATCAGGGTCGAATAGTGGGCCAACAGCATAAAACACTTTTACCCACTTACGATGTATTTGATGAAGCCAGACACTTTGATTCTTCACCTGAAATTAAACCGATTCCGTTTAAAAAAGAAAAATTGGGCGTTTCTATATGCGAAGATATGTGGAGTGTACCTGGTTTGTATTTAAAAAAACAATATAAAGTTAATCCAATAAAGAGTTTGGCTGAAAAAGGCGCTACTTTGCTGATTAATTTATCAGCTTCGCCGTTTAGTGTTGGCAAAGATAAAATTAGATATCAAATTATTCAGGCCCATGTTGCAAAATATCATTTGCCGTTTATCCATGTTAATTCTATCGGCGGTAATGATGAACTTATTTTTGACGGAAATAGCTTGGCTCTTGATCAGCAAGGAAATTTAATTGAAAGATTGCCAGGTTTTAGAGAACAAGTTAAAACTTTTTCCTTAAAAATAAATAATAAAAGTAAAATTTTTATTCCGGCCGATAAAATAACTTCTGTTTATCAGGCGTTAATTTTAGGGACCAAAGATTATGTTGAAAAATGCGGATTTAAGAAAATAGTTTTAGGTCTTTCTGGAGGTATAGATTCAGCCATCACCTGCTGTTTGGCGGTTAAAGCCTTAGGTAAAGAAAATGTGCTGGGCATCACCATGCCCTCAATGTATTCTTCTAAAGGCAGTGTAGATTATTCCCAAAAATTAGCTAAAAATCTCGGAATTAGAATTAAAAAAATTCCCATCAACCAGATTTATGATTCATATTTAAGTGTTTTAAAGGGACATTTAAAAAGCCAAACAGTGGAGACAACTCAGGAAAATATTCAAGCTAGAATTAGGGGAAATATTTTAATGGCCATTTCCAATAAATTTGGTCACTTAGTTCTTTCAACCGGAAATAAGAGTGAATTAGCGGTGGGTTATTGTACTCTCTATGGTGATATGAGCGGGGGATTGAGTGTAATTTCCGATGTTCCTAAAACTATGGTTTATAAATTAGCTGAATATATAAATCAAAAAAAAGAAATAATTCCTCAAGAAAGCATTAAGGCTAAACCGTCCGCTGAATTAAAACCAGATCAATATGACCAGGACACCCTACCGCCTTATGAAATACTGGATCCAATATTAGAATTTTATATAGACAAAAATTATTCAGCGGAAAAAATTATCGCCCAGGGATTTAATTCTCAGGTGGTTAAATGGGTGATACAAATGGTTAATAGGAATGAATATAAAAGAAAGCAGGCCGCTCCAGGATTAAGAATTACTAGTAAGGCTTTTGGAATGGGACGAAGAATACCAGTTGCGGCTAAATATCAAATTTAAAAAATTTATCAATAAAAAAAGAAGTTATTTTTTTTATTAACTTCTTTTTTTTACCATTCTTTTTTTATTCTAGAGAGCGCTTATAATTTAAGGATATAAAATATTAAAATAAATTTCAAACCCCATACCAAAATAAGATTATTTGGTATGGGGTTTTAAGATTTGGATATTTCTACAATTAAAAGATTAGAAATCTACTTTAGGCATTGACCGTGCTTCCTCCTCCTTTAGCTCAAAGAATTCTGCTTTTTTAAAGTTAAAAAGGCCGGCGATAATATTAACAGGAAAAACTTCGATTTTAGTGTTGTAGTCTCGAACGTTGCTGTTATAGAATCGGCGGGAAGCTTGAATCTTATTCTCAGTATCAGTTAATTCATCTTGGAGAACTTTAAAATTTTCTGAAGCTCGCAGTTGAGGATAATTTTCAGCCACGGCAAAAAGTGACTTTAAGGCTCCGGTTAAGCCTATTTCGGCTTGGGCTTTAGCCGGCAATGCTTGGATGCCCATTGCTTTAGTCCGTGCCTCAGTGACTTCTTGGAAAACTTTTTTTTCGTGAGTGGCATAACCTTTGACCGTGTTGACTAGATTAGGAATCAAGTTATAGCGACGTTTAAGTTGAACATCGATATCTGACCATGATTCACGGGTTCTATTTCGCCAACGAATCAAGCTATTATAGCTACCAACTAGCCAAATAACAATCACGGCGGCCACGGCAATGATAATTAATAAATAAGTAGGCATAATATTTAGCTTAAAAATTAATTAAATTATTAGTTTATTAAATTTATTATTCAATTTTTAAAATTTCATTCAGAGGATGCATATTTAAAATGATCTCTGAAATGGTAATAATGTTATCCCATTTATAGCCTAAAGCTTCAAAAGTTTTTTCGGAAAAAATCGGCAGTCGTTTTCCTTCACCAATAACGTAAACAGCCGGACTATTAATTGTTTTAAGCAGGATGCCGTCTCTAAATTTTATGGCCGGGCCATTCTTAAATTCAGCCAATTCTTGAGAATCTGTTTTGATAATTGAATTGTAAGGGAAATTATTATTTAATATTTCTATATCAACAATGGGATATTTTGTATCTTCTTTAACATAATAAACGCCTTTTGAAACCCTATCTTGTAGTAAAGCTCCGTTAGGGTAAGGAGAAATAATTGATTGACCTA
>JACZVN010000022.1 GCA_022572625.1 Patescibacteria group bacterium
CAAACCAGCCCGTGATTAAACTATAGAATAGGACTCCTATCTCCATAAATAACCAGGCTGGAAAAATTAAAATCAAAGTTTTAAATTTATAAAATTTTAATAAGGTTAATAGACGGTTTCTTTCTGACCAATACCAGCGATGTTTAGGAATCCCCTCTTGATATTTATGGTAAATAATAGCCCGGGGAACCAAGGCAATATCATAACCTAAAAACCTAGCTCGTAAACATAAGTCTAAATCTTCATGATACATAAATAAATCATAATCTAATAAACCGACTACGCTTAAAGCCTGGACATTAATAAACATCGCCGCGCCAGAGGCGTAGGTGATGTTAGTTTTTAATTTTTGATCTTTAGTTATCAATTTTTTATAATCTCCTGAATAGCCAAAACCTAAAAAATGTATTTTATCGCCCGAAGTTTGAATTTGATTTTTTTTCGGCCAGCATAAAATTAAAGGTTGATAGGCAAATACATTTTTTCCCTTTCGAGCGACATTAACTAATTGTTTTAAACAATCCTGGTCGCAAATCGTATCCTGGTTAAGTAAAAAAATAAAATCAGGATTATTCTTTAAAGCAAAATCTATTCCCTGGTTGTTAGATTGAGCAAAACCCTGATTCTTTTTATTTTTAATTAATTTAAGGTCAGGAAAATTTTCTAATATATAATCAACTGATTGATCAGTTGAAGCATTATCGACTATAATAATTTGGTCCGGTTTTAAACTTTGTTTTTTTAAACTATTTAAACAATCCGGGAGATAATCTCGACCATTATAACAAACAATAATAATCGCAATTTTTTTCTGAACCATAACTTTTAAAAATTAGTCCTCTAAGGTCGATGTATCACCGACTGGTTTACCTGAGTCTTTAGCTTTTAAAACTCGGCGCATGATCTTCCCGCTTCTGGTTTTAGGCAATGAATCAACAAATTCAATCTCTTCTGGTTTGGCAATTGGCCCAATTTCTTTTTTAATATGATCCTTAAGTTCTTTTTCTAATTCCGGGCTGGCTTTAAAACCCTGTTTTAAAATTACAAACGCCTTAATGGCCTGCCCTTTAATTTTATGGGGCCGGCCAATAACGGCCGCTTCAACCACGGCCGGATGGCTGACAAAAGCGCTTTCCAATTCCGCCGTCCCAAATCGATAGCCGGATACTTTTAAAACATCATCGGTCCGTCCTTCAATCCAGAAATATCCATCCTTATCTTTTTTAGCCGCATCACCGGTAAAATATACTCCGGGAATTTCCTGCCAATAAACTTTTTTATACCTCCTCTTATTCTTATAAAGAGTTCTCAGCATTGCTGGCCATGGCGTTTTAATCACTAAAAAGCCGCCCTGATTTGCTTCCTTTACTTTACCATCTTTATCCACAATCTCCGCTACCACTCCGAAAAATGGTTTAGCGGCCGAACCTGGTTTAAGAGACATTGAAGGTAAAGGGCTAATCATATGCATTCCGGTCTCAGTTTGCCACCAAGTATCCATAATTGGACAACGACTCTGGCCAATATATTGATGATACCATCGCCAGGCTTCGGGATTAATTGGCTCGCCCACCGTACCTAAGATGCGCAAAGAATCTAAATTATATTTCTTTGGCCAATCATCACCAAAACGCATTGAAGCGCGGATCGCCGTTGGGGTGGTATAAAATTTAGTAACTTTATATTTAGCAATTAATGACCACCATTTGCCAGGGTCGGGATAAAGCGGCGGACCTTCATAAAAAAATTGGGTCAAACCGCAAATAAAAGGCGCGTAGGTAATATATGAATGTCCGGTTACCCAGCCTGGATCAGCCGTACACCACCAGATATCATCTTTTTGAATATTAAAAATCCATTTAAGGGTAATATAAATGCCAACCATATATCCGCCATGGACGTGTAAAACGCCTTTAGGCATACCAGTGGTGCCAGAGGTATATAAGATATAAAGGGGGTCTTCTGAGTCCATTTCTTCGGTCTGACACTGATTGCTAACTCCTTTAATTAGTTCGTCATAATATACGTCTCTTTTGGCTTTAAGTTTAACCTTGTTACCCGTTCTTTTAACTACAATAACATGCTTGACGCTTTTAATCTTTTCAACGGCTTGATCAACAATTTTTTTTGTTTCAATTAATTTTTCCCGATAATGATATCCATCAGCCGTAATTACTATTTTTGCTTTAGCATCTAAAATTCTGGTTCTAAGGGCTTCAATACTAAAACCGCAATAGACCACGCTATGGATCGCTCCAATTTTAGCGCAGGCCAGCATAGAAATAATTTGTTCTGGCAAACGGGGTAAATAAATATTTACCCTATCCCCTTTTTTAACTCCAAGGTTTTTTAAACCATTGGCTAATTTACAAACTTCGTCACTCAATTCCTGATAAGTAAACTTCCTTTCCTGACCATCCTGCCCTTCCCAAATCAAAGCTAATTTATTTCCCAGGCCGGCCCGAATATGGCGGTCTAAAGCATTGTGAACAATATTACATTTACCTTTAATAAACCACTGCGCAAAAGGTGGCTTCCATTTTAAAACTTTTTTCCAAGGCCGAAACCATTCTAATTCTTGGGCAATTTTACCCCAGAATTTTTCCGGGTCTTGAATTGATTCTTTATAAAGCCGCTCATAATCTTTAACGTAAGCCTGTTTAAGAATTTCTGACGACGGCTGATATTTTTTATTTTTAGGCATCTTATTTATCTTTTTTTTATCTGTGATTTAGTTAACAATCCTTTTTGGGCTCCAAGCTTTTTTATAACTGAAGTGCTGTTAGCCACACCCCAACGCAGGGCCTGTTTAATGTTCTCTGGTTGGTAAAATAAACTACTGACAAAACCAGCGGAAAAAGAATCACCAGCTCCAGTTGCATTAATGACTTTGGCTGGCATTTCTTTTTGATAATAAACCCTTTTTCCGTCATAAGCATAGGCTCCTTTTGGTCCAACGGTAATGGCAACAATTTTAGGCCCCATCTTATATATTTCTTTTAATAATACTCTGATGGCTAGTTTCTTGGTTTTTTTAACTGATAAAACTAATTCTTTGGCTTCATCTTGATTAATAATTAAAACATCTGTCTTTTTAAAACATTTAGCTAATTTTCTGTACCCGGCTTTAATTTGGACATTGGCTGGATTCCAGGCAACAGACAAATTATTTTTAATTTTAAATCTGAATATTTTATTTAAAATTCCTGACCATTCCGGACAACTAAGCGAAGAAATATACAGCCATTTAGTGGATAAAGAAGCAGAAACTTTATTAGGGAAAGTCAGATTATCATTGGCTCCCCGGTAAGCAAAAATAGTGTGAACTTTTTTCTTGCTCAAACTAAGAATACAAGAAAAGCCAGTGCTGATTTTTTTATCTCGCTGAATAAAGCGGGTGTCAACTTTATTCTTTTTTATTTCTTTGATTAAAGCATCTCCTTCACGATCCTGGCCCACCCGCAAAATTACGGCCGTTTTTAACCCCAATTTAGCAAAGCCGGCGGCCGCATTATTAGCTCCACCGCCGGAATCAAAATAAACTCCTTTAATATAAATCTTGGCTCCTAATTCAAAAGCAATCAACTTTTCGCATAAAGGATCTTTAGGATTATCTAAAATCAATCCATCGTCAGTATAAAAAATAATGTCCCGCATCGCCCCGCCAATGGCGACAATGTCGTATTTCATAATTATTGTTTTAAAAATCTCTTAATTGAGCTTTGAATTTTTTTTCTAAAATATCAATAATTTGATTTTCATCTTTTTTAATTTCTTCGCTTTTTAGGGTTCGTTTAAAAGATTGATAAATAACCGAAAAAGCAATATTACGCTGCTGGCCAAACTTTTTATCTTCAAAAACATCCAACGGTTCCTTTTTTATATTTATCGTAACATCCTTATTTAAAGATTTAATCTGATCCAAGGTCTGCCAAATTTTATACCAAGAAATATTTTTATCAATTAAAAAAGCTAAATCTCTTTTAATGGTTGGGTAGGTCGATATTTTAGAATATATTTTTACTTTTTGAGCAAATTTTAATAGACTGGCAAAATCAATTTCAAAAACACCAATCCCCTTTTCTTTTAAACCAAATAAACCAAATACATTTTTATCTAAAAGTATATTAGTCATATTTAAATTTCCAACTTGATATCTGATCTTTTTTTGATCAAGACCAACTAGATTGAAAATAAGTTCGACCACTCCTTTAACCAGAAAATAAATATCTTTATCTTGGCTAAAAATTAAACCGGCTATTTTTTTTGTTTCTTCTGGTAAAAAAACTTGCCCAATTTCAAAAATTTTAAATTCCGGAAAATAGGGAACATTTTTTTCTGTATTTTTTAATAAGCCGGGAATCAAGCTAGTTCTTAAATATTGCTGTTCTGGATTCAAAGGATTAGCAAGTGATAAATGTTTACTTTGATTAAGGCTATTCTCTTTTAGCTCTTTACCATAAAAAGAATAATTATAAACTTCATCAAAACCAGCTCCGGTTAAAATATTTTTTAATTTGTTTTCTAAAACAAATTCAGCTCTCGGAAGCACTGGTTCTAATTTTCCAAGAATCGGCTGAGGATTAATTTTATCAGAACCATAAATTCTAATTATTTCTTCAATTAAATCTTCAAATAAATTCAAATCTAACCGATAATTGGGAATAGTCACCATTACTTTTTGGCCAACTTTTTTAATTTGACAACCTAAACTTTTTAAAATAGCAATCATTTCCCGGTCAGTTAAATCTAAACCAATAAATCGCCTAGCTTGGGTAAAATCAAAATTAATTCTGATCGCCTGACGAAGTTGGTTTATAGTCTGTTTACTTTTAAAATCAACCACTTGACTGCTTATTTTTCCGCCCGCCAATTTTTTTATTAACTCAATCGCCCGGGCTAATCCCAGTTCAGTAAAACTGACCGGTAATCCTTTTTCAAAACGCAGCGCCGAATCTGTTCTTAAACCTAAGCGCCGAGAAGTTTTTCTTACTGACACTGGATTAAAATTAGCTGATTCGATAATAATTGTATTAGTCGTGTCACTAATACTGGATAATTCTCCGCCCATTACACCGGCCAAAGCAATCGGTTTCTGAGCATCAGCAATTACCAGATCATCCTTATTTAATTTATATTCTTCTCCATCCAGGGCTAATAATTTTTCATTTTTTTTGGCTGAACGTACTTTTATAATTAGACGCTGATTATTGACCATTAGTGTTTCAGCATCAAAAGCATGCAAAGGTTGCCCCAATTCCATCATTACATAATTAGTAATATCAACTATATTGTTAATCGGGCGAATACCAACTCCTTGCAATAAACTACGCATCCATTTTGGTGAAGGCCCAACTTTAATATTATCCATCACCACCCCCATATACCTGGGACAAAGCTTATTATTATCTACTTTAATTTCTAATTTCTTTGGTTTTGATATTTTAAACTTTAAATTAGGAATTTTAAATTTTAAATTATTTTTAGTTAAAGCCCCGATTTCTCTGGCAAAACCAAGATGGCTAAATAAATCTGGACGATGAGTAATGGATTTATTCTCTATTTCCAGAATAACATCATTCAACCCTAAAACTTTAGTAATGGGCTGACCAAGTTTAGTTTGATCTTTTAAAATATAAATCCCATCATGATCATCGCCAATCCCTAATTCATCTTCGGCGCAAAGCATGGCTTCAGACTTAATCCCACGAATCCTACTACTTTTTAAAATTAGATTATTGGATAATTTAGCTCCCGGTAAAGCCAATGGAACTTTTTGACCAATTTTAATATTAGGACCTCCGCAAACTACCTGAAAAATGGCTATTTTTTTATTAACCGCGGTCTTAATAATAGCTATTTGCAATCGGTCAGCTCGCGGATGAGGTTTAATTTCAATAATTTTCCCGACTAAAACTTTATCTAAACTTTCTTCTAATTTCACTATTTTTTCAACTGAAGCAACGTGCAAATTCAAAATTTCAGCCAATTTTTCTGGCTTAATTCTTAAAGGAATAAATTGTTTTAACCAATTATAGCTTAATTGCATAAATAAGTATCATTAAAATTGACGTAAAAATCTTAAGTCTCCAGAATGAAACCAACGAATATCATCGATTTTATGTTTCATCATCACTAATCGATCCAAGCCAACCCCAAAAGCAAACCCCGTGTAAGCGCCTTGAGGATAGCCAGCCGACTCAAAAACCTTTGGATGAATCATACCCGAGCCGAGTATTTCCACCCAACCAGTTTGACAGCAAACTGAACAACCTTTTTCTTGACAATTTAAACAAGCAAAATCCACTTCAAAACTTGGTTCAGTAAAGGGAAAATAACTGGGCCTAAATCTGGTCTTAACTTTAGTGCCAAATAAAGCGCTTAAAAACTCTTTTAAAGTGTAAATCAGATTAGCGACGGTTATTTCTTTATCCACCACAAATCCTTCTATTTGGTAAAGGGTATGCTCATGGGAAGTATCAGTGGCTTCGTGGCGAAAACATTTACCAATTACACAAACCTTTAAAGGAGGTTTTTTCTTTTCCATTACCCTGACCTGCATGGCTGAAGTATGGGTCCGCAATAACAATTTTGACTTTTGATTCTGGACTTTTGATTTAAGGTAGAATGTATCCCACATATCCCGAGCCGGATGTCCAGCTGGAATATTTAAGGTTTCAAAATTATAATAATCTGTTTCTAATTCGCGCCCCTCTAAAACATCAAAACCCATAGAATAAAAAATTTCCGCCACTTGCTTGCGCATTTGAGTGTGCGGATGGAGATGTCCAAATTCTATTTTTTTACCCGGTAAGGTAATATCTAAAACATTGTTGACGATGG
>JACZVN010000023.1 GCA_022572625.1 Patescibacteria group bacterium
TTTTTAGTCTCCTCTATCTTTTTCATCTGCCTATATATTTCCTGCTTGATATCACTAAGCATCTATTAATATCCTCCCTCTAGCTATATTATTAATAGTAGTAATTGTTGAAGGTTTTTCCTCAACTTCGGGGTCAGTTAGTTTTGCTATGGCTAACATTCTAGCCTCTAAAGTTTTAATTTTATTAGTTAAACTATTTATACTTGGTATAACCTTACAGGATATATTTATTTTCTTACTCATCTTCCTTATCCTCTTTAATAAACTCCCCCAACCTAATAATCCCCTCCTCATCACTGAAGTCATGGTCTATAACCTGACGCATAGTTTCTATAAGTGGATGTAACTTTGCATGTTTTTCCTTATCAGCCGAGGAAAGGGGCCATCCCTTCCATTTTCATTTCCCTTTGTCTTCAGATTTGCTTGTCATCTGCTGCCAAACTGTGCCTTGAGCTTCCTTACCGCTTTCAATGCGTTCAATGGCCTGCAGGATCTGCATACGCACTTCAAACTCTGGGTCATTCTGACATTCATTTAGCGCCAGTAAAGCATTTTTATCACCGTGTTCGAATAAAAATCTTGCTGCTCTCCAACGAATGAGCTTATTTTTATCTTTCAATGTTTCGATGATCGGACCCATCGCTGTCGCATCCCCTAAATCCGTTAAGGCATCACCAGCAGCTCGTCTAACACCGACCGCCTCATCTTTTAACGCTTCACAGAGGGGCTCACATGCTTTTTTTCCTCCAATTAAACCAATATAAACAACAGCCAAACGCCGGATATTCATTTTGGGATCTTTAGATATCTTGATAAATCGATTGATTTGGGTTTTATCCGTTCCCATTTGATGTAGCGCAGCAAAACGCTGACGCCAATCCTCACTCGAAAATTGTCTTTCAAGTTCTTGGGGATTTAATCTTTTTTCTTCTTTACTAAGGTCTTTCTCGGTAGCTTCAAGTTCTTCTTGTAATTCTTTTGTATTGAAAGAGTATATTTTATTATATCTTTTTTTATTGATAAAGTGTCTGAAATGACCTCTAACCCAGAATTTATGTGAATATTGTTTTTTAGATTGTTCTAATCCTATTTTATTTTCATTTATAAATTCAGGTTTAATATCAACTTTTTTTAATTCATCTTCAAAGATTTTTTCAAAAATGGAGTCGTTTAAATATAGATAAACGACTCCCCAATCTAAGACAAATTAAATATCTCAGCCAGATTTTAAATAAAAAAGAAAAAAAAATTATTGCTTTTTTACTGGCGATTAGTTTATTATCTTTTTTTCTGCTCATGAGCAGAATTTATTTTTTAAAGTCAGAAATAAAGCCGAAGATTGGCGGTCAATACATTGAAGGGTTAATTGGTGAACCAAAACTAATTAACCCTATTTTAGCGGCTAATGATGTTGATTTATCTCTTAGTCATTTAATTTTTTCTGGACTTTTAAAATATAATAAAGATTTGGAATTAAAACCGGATCTAGTTGAGAGTTTATCTTCAAGTGAAGATCAAAAAGAATATACTTTTTGTTTAAGGCAAAATATATTTTGGCACGACGGAGAAAAATTAACCGTCGACGATGTTATTTTTACCTATGAATTAATTAAAAATCCAGACTTTAAAAATCCATTTTCAGAGAGATTAAAAGAACTTAATCTCTCTAAATTAAACGAAAATTGTTTAAAATTTAATTTAGAAAAAAAATCAAATTCTTTTCTTTCTTTATTAACCTTGGGTATCCTGCCTAAACATATTTGGGAAAAAATTGAATTGGATCAATTCTCGCAAACTGAATTTAATCTTAAACCAGTAGGTTCTGGCCCATTTAAATTCACTTCTTTGGCCCGCGATAGCACTAATCAGATTAAATTTTATACTTTGGGTCAAAATAAAGAATTCTATAACTACCCTCCTTATTTAGAAGAAATAACGTTTAAATTTTATTCTGATTTTGTAAACGCAGTTGAGGATTTAAAAAATATGCAGATTAATGGTTTAGGTTATTCTCCTAAGGGCATAACTCAAAATCTTTCGGAAATGCAAAATCTAAATCATTATCAGCTTAATTTGCCCTATTATACGGCTATATTTTTAAATCTTCAAATCAAAGAAGATGAAACATCTTTTTTATCGCAAAAAGCAGTCAGAAATGCTTTAGCCTATCTCACCCCTAAACAACAAATTTTCCAAGATATTCTTTATCAACAGGGAAAAATTATTCATGGACCAATTCTTCCCCATTCTCCTGTCTTTAACCCGGATCTTAAACAATACGACTATCAACCTCAGTTAGCCGAAACTTTTTTGATTAATGATGGTTGGAAAAAAAATACCCAAGCTATCTGGGAAAAAAATGAAAAAATGTTGGAAATAAGTCTAACGACGATTGATCAGCCTGATTTTCAAGCGGCCGCCGAGTTAATTCAACAGGCCTGGCAAGAAATGGGTATTTTTGTCAAATTAATTATTATCCCAGCTGGACAGATTAGAGAAATTATTGTTAATCGCAATTTCCAGGCTTTCCTTTATGGAATTTTAGAAAATGCCAACGCTGATCCCTATCCGATCTGGCATTCAAGCCAAAAAGAATCACCGGGACTTAATCTGACTGGATTTCAAAATAGACGGGCCGATGAACTTTTAGAAAAAGCCGCGCTCACTGATGATCCCGAAGCCAAAAAAAGATATTATTATGAATTTCAGGAAATTATTTCTGAAAATTTACCGGCCATTTTTCTTTATAATCCTACTTATAGTTATTTAGTTGATCAAAAAATAAAAGGTATCGATATTCGTCGGATTAATTACCCAGAAGATCGTTTTATTGAGGTTGAAAATTGGTATATTGAAACCAAAAGAACTATAAAATAAATGAGCCGAGGTGATGGAACTGGGAGACATGCGGCGTTCAGAGCGCCGTGGGCGCAAGCCCGTGCGGGTTCGACTCCCGCCCTCGGCATACAGATTAATTTCAGACTTTTTAAAAAACTAAAATCAAAGGGCAACCAAAACGGTTGCCCTTTGATTTTGGTAACCACCCTTACCCCATGTCACTCATACGCAGGCGACAAAAGAAACTCCCTGTGGAAAACTTCTTGCATACTTTTTCAATCTTTGTTATCATTTGAATAGTTATGCAAATGAGAAAAACCAAAAAAATTAAGAAAGAACTTAAAAATAAAACGGCACTTATCCAATGCGCTGAGGAATTTAATATAATTGGCGATCCAACCCGACTTAAAATCTGCTATCTTCTTTGCCACTATGAAAAGTTATCAGTCGGTGAAATAGCGGAAATCATCGGTGTTTCTATTTCCGCTGTTTCTCATACGCTCCGTAAACTCAAAAAAGCAAATATTGTTGAATACCAAAGGGATTTTCGCCATGTCTATTATCAACTTAAACAATCGCCGCTGGCAGATATGCTCAAGGAGCGACTGAATCTATTATGAAAAAATTTGACCTTATTATCATTGGCGGCGGGGCCGGCGCATTTGCCGCCGCAATCCGCGCCAACGAATTACAAGCGAAAACGGCAATCATTAACGCCGGGCTACCACTTGGTGGCACGTGTGTCAATGTCGGGTGCGTGCCGTCAAAAATGCTTCTTTATGCTGGTGAAATTTTGCACCACGCTAAACATCACCATATTCCCGGCATTCAGATTGAAGTCAAAAAATTTAATTTTCAAAAAGTAATACAGGACGAACTTTCACTAGTGAAAAAATTACGACAAGAAAAATACGAAAAAGTGCTAAAAAATTTAGAACACGTAACGGCAATTGAAGGTCGAGCAAAATTCGTTGCTCAAAACGAAATAGAAGTGAACGGAAAAAAATTGAGCGCGGAAAAATTTATTATTGCGGTTGGCTCAACCGCCAATGTACCACCGATTAAGGGAATCCACAAAGTTGGATTTGTTACGCATATTAAAGCGTTGCATTTTAAAAACCAGCCAAAATCACTAATCATTCTTGGCGCGGGCGCGGTTGGTTTGGAGTTTGGCCAAATGTTCGCCCGTTTTGGTACGAAAATAACCATTTTACAACGTGGCGATTCAATTTTTCCGTACTCTGAAAAAACACTCACCGATCGTCTCACTGAAGTGCTCACCAAAGAAGGGATTACTATCAAAACAAATATTGAAGTAAAAAACGCGTATAAGGAAGCTAATAAAAAAATAATTTCGTACACAGTTAATGGCGCGCCAGAAAAAATATCAGCGGACGAAATACTTTTAGCGGCCGGTAAAACTCCAAACACACAAGGACTTGCTCTTAATGTGACTAGTGTTGAGATTGATAAGCGGCAAGCGATTATTGTCAATCAAAATTTTCAAACTTCTAATAAAAATATTTTCGCGGTTGGTGATGTTATCAATACTCCTTTACGACTTGAGACCACCGCTGGACGAGAAGGAACGCTGGCTGCCGAAAACGCGCTCAAAAATACAACGTTTTTCATTGATTACAACGCCGTACCTTACACCATTTTTACTGATCCGCAGCTTGCCGGTGTCGGCTTTACTGAAGACGAACAAATAAAACAAATGGGCGTTTGCGCCTGTCGCACTCTTTCGTTTAAAAATGTACCCAAAGCAATCATCATACACCGCACCGAAGGATTTATTAAAATGGTTATTGACCCAAACACAAAACAAATTTTAGGCGTGCATATGCTTGCGCCAAACGCTAGCGAACTTATCGCTGAAGCAATGATGTTAGTGAAAAACAAGAATACAATTAATGATGTGATTAATTCACTGCCGATGTTCCCAACGCTTTCGGAGGCGATAAAAATTGTTGCGATTTCATTTATCAAAGATATTTCTAAATTAAGTTGTTGTATATGAATATTAAAAAAATCTTTATCATAGCCGCAATTTGTTGCGCGTTTGCCATTTTAGTTTTTGGTGTAATTGCATTTTCTAAAAATGAAGATGCATCACCAGCCATTGGTAATACAGTCGGGACAGCCATTGGTAATCTAGCGCCTGATTTCACCATCAAAATCGTAGATGGACAAACTATTACCCTTAAAGATTTTATTGGGAAAAAAGCACTGGTCATTACCTCAACGGCCTCCTGGTGTCCAACCTGTATTATTGAAGCGCACAACTTTGCGCCAGTCTACCCGCAAGTAAAAGACGAAGTTGAGTTTTTATCAGTGAGCATAGATCCAACCGATGGAAATACAAAATTGAAAGTTTTTCAGGCGAGCACTGATACTCCTTGGTTTTACACCCATCCTAATTTAAGGGGCGTACATCAGATGATTATTAACTATAAACTTACCCGCTTTGAGATAACCTATATTATTGATAAAAAAGGGATTATTAGATTTAAAGATCGTGAAATTACTAAAACTGACACCTTAAGAAATGCCCTGTTGAATTTATGAATATTGTAGTTATATTATTATCTGCCGGCGCTGGCGTTGCCATTTTTTTCTCTCCCTGCGGAGTAGCGTTGCTGCCAAGCTACATCAGTCTTATTTTGGCCAAAAAAGAACGATCAAAAAGACCGTTAATAAAAGCCATCGAAGGATTAAAAATTGGTTTTGTTGCAAGTCTTGGAATGCTAACTGTTTTTACTGTCTTAGGCATTGCGGTGAATATTTTTGGAAATTTTTTATCCCCGTATGCTTTTTGGTTTGGCACGATTACCGGGGCGGGACTTATCCTTCTCGGAATTTTTATGATCTTTGGAAAATTTATTCACTTACCGATGGTACGCCTAAAAACGAACTTTAATCCTTCTTTTAAATCTTTTTTTATTTTTGGGGCTGGCTATGCGTTGGGTGGCATTGCCTGTACCTTTCCGGCGTTTCTGTTGGTTGTTTTGGCGTCTTGGGGTTCCGGCTCCTTTATAGGAGGTTTGTTAAATTTCATTGCTTTCTCTTTGGCAGCGATGTTACTGATGATTTTGGTGACTACCCTCTCAGCCTTGGCAAAATCACTAGTTTAGGTTGGTTCAATAGGTATATGGAGATTATCCAGTTAATCAGCGCTTTGATTATTATTGTCGGTGGTGCATATCTTATTTGGTTTAATATGAAGGCGTTTATTTTTTAATTTGTTTAGAGAATAAAAAATATGATTTCGAGTATAAAATTTGTTCTCAGTAAAAAAAAGTATTTTTTATTCTTTGTACTGTTTTCACTATTTTTCTTTATGCTATTTATATTTATCCCGGTTGCCAGTATACCTGGCAATGACGTTTCATTTCAACTTTCAATTTATACTTTGAAAGATTATTTTATTATGATTTTACTCTCCATGCTGATTGGACTTACTCTCACCCTTCAAACTTATACCTTTAAGGCAAAGAGGATAAAACCTAAATTGCCTCAATCGGCTGTTTCCGGAACAGTATCAATATCAGGAGTTTTTGCCGCCATAGTGGGCACTGCAGCTTGTACTTCTTGTCTAGCTGTATTATTCGGATTTTTAGGAGTGAGCTTTGGTAGTCTAGTTTTTATTTTAGATCATCGAATATATTTTTTAATTGGCGCGGCGGTGATTATGATTATTTCACTTTATTTTGTTGCAAAAAAGGTGCCTAGTATCTGCAAAAATTGCGCCTAATAATAGTTATAAATATGAAAAATAAAACTCGAAAATTAATTTCACGGTCCATAGAGTTTATTATCTGTCCATGTCATATTATTCCTATTATTATTATTTTGATTTTAAGTTTTAGTGGAACGACCATTGGTTCGTTTGTAAGTAGACACTTAGTTCTCATGGCGTTTAT
>JACZVN010000024.1 GCA_022572625.1 Patescibacteria group bacterium
TTTACTTATAGGCTAGACTTTTTTAAAATCAGGCAATATTGATTCGTTTAAATTTTTTTCAGGGCATTAATCTTTTCCGCCTTTTTCTAGAAACCAGTCATTAAAACTAGTGACCAAATAATCATATCCATATTTTTCCATATTGAGCCACTTTATCTTAATCTTATTTTAACACATTTATCGCATCTTTTCACTCCTTCTAATTCTTTTTCCAGTCCTTGAATTGATTTAAACCACTGGTCTGGCTCATATTTTTCCTCAACCAAATTCTTATTATATATAGTAGCTAACTTTTTAACATCTTTTAAGCGTTTTTGGTGTTCGGATTCAGTTGTAATATTAGGATTATACCAGAATAAAGTCAAATTAAATTTATCCTCAAGTTGTTCAATAGGGATCGTGCCGCAATTGGCGCAACAAAGATGTAAAAGTAAACGCTGTTTCATTAAAGTAAATTAAGAAATAAACTAAGGATCGCGGCCGAAATAAAAGCGGCCGGAAAACCAATCAAACTAATTAAAATAATTATTAAAATAGACATTAAAACCCGGCCAATATTTAAACTAATATCTCTCATCACCGTATATTCATCAATATATGAACCACGGTCCGCTAAAAAATCATAATAGTAAGCGTCAAATGGAGTGCGCAGCATAATCGCGCCTAAACTATGAAATGTACCCACGACAAAAATTTGAAATGTGGTGACCACAAAAGCTTTGGCCGTCCAACCCAGAGCGTAGACCAATGATCCAATCCTAATTAAACGTCGCTTGGATAATTTATCCGTATATTCACCCATAAATAATTGAAGAATAATGGTCGCCACCACAATTAAGGCGGTGACTGCGCCTACGGCTAAATACTGTCCTTCTAAAATTTGGTAAATAAAAATCGGCCAAATCATTACCCCAACCATACTTTGAGCGCCGTCAGCGGCGTAGGCCATTCCCCAACGACGATTTTTTTTCCGCCACAATTCTTTAAAAGTCTGGCGATAGCTAAACTCGAATCTGGCTTTAACCTCAGTTAATCCGGCTAAAGGAATTAAGGATACCACTAAAATAATCATCACGAGAATAAAAAGAAAACCAAAACTATACTGAGAAAGAATTAAACCGGCTAAAAGGGGAGCACCAATACTCACCAGGTAACCTAGAATAGCCAGCCAGGCCATTTGCCGGCCTCGATATCGACCGTCAGTAAATTCAACAAAACTGGTATGATAGGGAGTCCAATAAATAAGACGGAAAAGCAATAAATTAATATTAGCGATCACGGCAAAGATTAAAGGATGAAGTTGGAAAAAATAAAGACTAAGATAAAAAAGAATAACAAAAAAACGACCGAGTAACATCGCCCTTTTTAAACCAATTTTATTCATTAACATCGCCCCAAAAGGAATCAACGCGCCGTAAAGAGCAAAGCCGATCATGTAAAAGACAATCACCCAATAGATAGAATAGCCAAATTGTTGAAACAGAAAAATAGGTAAAAATAAACCGATCATTCCATTAGCTAGAGAAACAATGGTATGATAAACACAAAGCAGTTTAAAATCAGGAGAAAATTTTAAGCGGATAAAAAATCCAAACATAATATTGACTAATTAATCTGGTCGGGCTGATGGGACTTGCACCCATGATCTCCACATCCCGAATGTGGCGCCTTAGCTACTAGGCCACAGCCCGTCTCTAGTAGCTTATCTTGACAAAATTCTATAATTTGTCAAAATAACTATAATCTATCGTTCTTTAAAATCAAGGAGTAAAAAATGATTTCCTTTATTAAAAAAACTTTAACAATGGGATTAATTGCCAGTCTTCTTTTAGGTTTAATACTGATGATTTTAACCATTGTCTGGAAACTACTTTCACCCATTCCTAATCTCTTAACTAATCTACTCCCTTTTTCTTTTCCCGGCTTACCCCTGTTAATCTTAATTACTTTTGTTTTTATACTTGGTCTAACCCTTAATCTTTGGCAAAATCGATCCGGGCCTTTTGCCCAGCTTCTTACTAAAATCCCAGTCGTCGGTAAACTCATTGGTCTGCCGGCTTCGATTAAAACCATGACTCAAAAGGGGAAAATTGTTTTAATAAAACTGACGACAAATTTTTACATCACCGCCACTACTTCAGAAACATCAATCGAGGCTATTAATGAAGCAACTGGCCAAGATCTAATCGGTCTCGGGGTAACCAGTTTTCCATTTCCCGGCACTGGTTCAGCCGTTATTTGGACGACCCGGGAAAATATTATTACCCCTAAAGATATGCCCATTGAAGACTGGGTCACTCTGATAATGAGCGGTTCATTATTAAATCCTAAAACTAAGATAGAAGTAAAATCTATAATTAAAAAAATATAAATTGACGAGCAAAACCTCGTCAATTTTTATTTTTGACACCCTGGACAATAGCAAGTTCCCCGGCCGGCCAAGGCTATTTTTTTTATGCTCTGACGGCAACGCCGGCATTTTTTATTTTTCCGGCCGTATACTTTTAATTTAGCCGCGTATTTTCCCAATTGGCCACGGGCATCAATATAATCCCGATCCGAAGTTCCTTTATCTTTAATCGCTCTCTTTAATATTTTTATTAAACAGGCATATATCTTTTTAATTTCTGATTGGGATAGACTATTAATTATCCGATCGGGTAAAACCCGACTGCACCAACAAATTTCCTGAGCATAAATATTACCAATGCCAGCAATAAAACCCTGATCCATTAAAAGGGGTTTAATCTTTGGCCGCGGCCTTGACTCTAATAACTGATTAAATTTTTTTAAAGTAAAAGCTTTTTTTAATGGCTCAGGTCCATAATTTTTTAACAAAGGAATTTTATTTAATTCAATGGTTTTGACTAATTTAACATAACCAAACTGGCGAAGATCATTATGAAATAATTTACTGCCGTCGGAAAAATAATAAATTAAATGATTATATTTAATATTATTAAGGTCGGCATTCCGGCCTTGATAAATTAATTGGCCGGTTAATTTTAAATGAATTACTAGAGAATAATCATTAGTCAAATTTATTATAATCAATTTACCACGGCGGCTAATCCCTTTTATTTTCGTGCCAATTACCTGCCTTTTAAAAAAAACCACTGACCGAGCTTTAATCATATTAGACAGCTTAATTTCTATTTTTTGAATTCTTTTACCTTGAATTCTATTAGCTAATTGTCTTTTAATTGTTTCAACCTCAGGTAATTCAGGCATAAATATTAAATTAAAATAAAAAAATGGGTGTACCTGGATTCGAACCAGGGACTTCTACCATGTGAAGGTAGCACTCTACCACTGAGTTATACACCCTAGAAGGCGGAAGCTAATTTATACATTGGTAAAATAATGGCCGCGACCATTCCACCCACAATAATACCCAAGAAAATAATAATAATTGGTTCAAGTAAAGTAACTAGTTTTGATAAAATATTTTCTACCTCTCGAGAATAAAAATCAGCAATTTTTCCTAAAACTTCATCTAAACTACCGGTTTGTTCACCAATAGCCATTAAATGAGAAAGCATTTTTGGGATATGCGACGCATTTAAAAATGATCCGCTAATTGAACGGCCCTCTTCCACTTCAATCACCGCATTAAGAATCGTTTCTTTATAAACTATATTGCCAACTATTTCTGCCACTATTTTTAATGCCGAACTAATTGGTATCCCACCAACGATCAAGGTCGATAAACTGCGCGTAAAACGAATAAGGTAAACTTTTTGAAAAAGCGGACCAAAAACTGGTAAACGAATTAGAGTTTGATCCCAAATCATTTTACCGGTTGAACTTTTAAAGAAAAAACGTAAAGCAATAGCTGAAAATAAAACAACAATGATGATGAGGATAAAATAAGCTTGAAAAAATTCACTCAAGCCAATTAAAATCCGGGTTGGCAAAGGTAGTTCAACCCCGGCTTCTTTTAAAATTGAAGTTAGTTGTGGAATAACAAAAACTAGCATCAGAATCATAACGCTGACCACTGCGACAATCACAAAAGCTGGATAAATCATCGCTCCTTTAATCTTACTCATCAAATCAAAACTTTTTTCCTGTTCATCAGCTAAATAATTCAAAACTTCGTCAAGTTTACCGGCCGTTTCTCCAGCCCGAACCATATTGATATAAAAATCATCAAAAACATTGGGATATTTAGCTAAAGCCGTAGAAAATCTCGTTCCACCTCGCACATCTCCCGCTATTGAGTTAATCACTGTTTTTAAATAAGGTTTACTAGTCTGCTTGCTTAAAACATCTAATGCTTTGACTAAGGGTAGACCAGCTGAAATCATAACTGAAAGCTGACGAGATAAAAAAACCATATCCCGAGGCTGAACTTTATTGAAAAATGGTATTTCAACCGGCCGGCGCCAAAAAGGTAGAGCTCCGCTCTCGACTAAGGAAATAATGATCATCTTTCGGTTAGTCAAGACTTCAATCGCCCCCTCTTGGTTCAGCGCTTCCACTGTTCCTTCAATAGTCTCCCCTTTTAAATTTTTTACTTTGTATTCAAATATCATATGATATTGAAAACGACACTAGTAATAATCTAATTTATTAGCTTAAATAAATTAGATTATTAGTGTCGCTCTTATCTTCTTAATAATGATTTAAATAATTCTTCATTAAGACAATGTTTAAGTGCTTCCTCACCCATCACTTTACCGGTAGAAACAAGATTAGCTAAATACTGATCTAAAGAAATAGCCGTTTTATCTTCACTTGTTTGTAAAACACCGGCTAATTGATGAAATTTTCCCGCGGCAATAATACTGTTTACCACCGGCGTTCCTGGTAAAATTTCAAATACGCGAATTCGTCCGCCGCCAATTTTAGGCACTAAATGAGTAGAAATAACACCAGCTAAATTCTCACTTAAAAGGTATCTAATATTTTCTTCTTTGGAAGCCGGAAAAAGATGTAAAACCCTTCTCAGGGTTTTAATCGTCGATTCAGTATCAAGAATGGTAAAAACTAAACTACCAGCTTCAGCAATGGCAAAAATTTCATCCATGGTCTGCTCATCTTTAATAGAATCAACCATAATCACATCAGCATTTCTTGTTCTAATATAAGCTAATCCGTCCAAAAAAGAATTTACATCCCGGCCCACCTCACGTTGTTCAATTGCCCCTTTGATTCCATTTAAGGTGGCTCTAATTGGTTTTTCAACCGTGGCAATAAATTTAGCCTGATGCTTATTAATATCGTTAAGAATGGAAGCAACTAAACTTGACCGACCTGAATCCCGCGGACCAGTAATAAATACAATGCCACGCCGGGATTGAATAATTTTTTTAGCCATCACCGGCAACTCTAAACTAGATAAATCAACAATTTCCTGGCTTAATAACTTGATGCGCAAAGCCGGCGCTCCCTTGGTAAAGTAAATATTAATCTGGCTGTTACCAATCCGGCTAATCTCTTTAATAAAATCAATTTGTTTTTCTTCTTTTAATTTTATTTGCTCTTTTTCTTTTAAAAGATTGTCAATTAAACCTTCCATAAAAGAAGTGGAAATAATTCCTTGTCCGGCCAAGGGCTGCATTTGACCATCAACCCTAATAAAAGGTATCTGGGCTGGGAGTAAATAAATCTCCGATGCTTTTTGGCCAGCCGCTTCCTGGCAAATTCGATTAAAAATAATTTCTGCTTGTGTAGACATAAATATTTAAATAAATAATTATTATTTGTTTATGCTTAAAATAATTAATTTTTTCTATTCTCTCGCCGCTCTTAAAACTTCTTCCAAAGTAGTGATACCCCGCAAAGCCTTAATATAACCATCTTTAATCATTTCAATCATTTTTTGTCTTTCAAATTCTTGTTTTATTTCTTTAATTCTAGCCCGGCGGACAATAATATCTTTCATTTCTTCAGTGACTTCCAAAGCTTCAAAAATAGCGATTCTTCCTTTGTAGCCTTCGTTATTGCACCGGGAACAACCCGCTCCTCGGTAAAACTCCAACCGGCCTGTTTTTTTAGATTTAAACGTATCTAAATTAATTTCTTTAATATCTTTTAAGGCTTCTAGAATGGATTTTTCTGTTTCGACTGGCAATTCAATCATCTGTTTACAGTGTGAACAAATTTTTCTGACCAATCTTTGAGCCACCACTAAATTGAGTGACGAAGCAATTAAAAATGGTTCAATGCCCATATCTATTAATCGGGGCACCGCTCCTAGGGCATCGTTGGTATGCAAAGTAGAAAGGACAATATGACCAGTCAGAGCTGCGTGAGTAGCTAAACTAGCTGTTTCCTTATCACGAATTTCGCCCACCATAATAATATCCGGATCCTGACGGATAACTGAACGAATACCTGAAGCAAATGAATAACCAATTGCTGGTTGAACCTGTGATTGATTAATTCCGGGCAGAAAGTATTCAATTGGATCTTCTAAAGTCACAATATTAACCGATGATTGATTGAGCCGTTTCATAACCGCATAAAGGGTGGTACTTTTGCCACAACCGGTCGGACCAGTGATTAAAACCATCCCGTGCGGCCGGGCTAAATTTCTTTGAATTGCCTTAATGCCAATCCCCCAAAATCCCAAATCCTTTAAATCAAAAATTTTTCTGGCCGGATCGAGAATCCTCATCACTGCCTTTTCTTTACCGAGTAAAGGAAAAATAGAAACACGCATATCTACGTTTCGCTTAGAAATCATGACGCGGATACGGCCGTCCTGTGGAATACGGGTTTCATCAAGTTTTA
>JACZVN010000025.1 GCA_022572625.1 Patescibacteria group bacterium
TCTATTTACTGTTCTTGCAATTGGCGACGGGGAGCGTCATCAAAGAGTTTGCTTTTTAGTGGAAGCTGATACGCCTGGACTAACGGTTGGCAAGGAAGAAAATAAAATGGGCATTGTTGGTTCATCAACCTGTTCCCTAATTATGAAAGATGTAAAAGTACCCAAGGAAAATCTCCTGGGAGAAATTGGAGGTGGGCTTCATATTATCCTCAATATCTTAAATCTGGGAAGATTAGAATTAAGCGCGATAACGGTTGGTGCAAGTAAACATCTCATCACCCAATCTATTAAATATGCCGTAAAAAGAAAACAGTTTAACTCAAGGATTGCTGATTTTGGCCTGATTAAACAAAAATTAGCCCAGATGGTGGTCCAAACTTGGATGACTGAAAGCGCCGTTTTTCGAACCACGAAATTAATGGAGGAAAAACTGGCTGCCGCTGACCCTGATCAACCGAAGGAGATTCTCAATGCTTTACGGGAATATGAAATCGAATGCGCTCTTTTAAAAGTGGCCGGAAGCGAAAATCTTTCATCGGCCGCTGATAAAAACCTTCAAATTCATGGCGGCTATGGCTACATGAAAGACTATCCGGCCTGGCGTTTCTACGTTGATGCCAAAATCAATGAAATTTTTGAGGGCACCAATGAAATCAATCGGCTGGCGGCCATTCTAACACTTTTAAAAAAAGCCGGTCAAAACAAATTGCCCTTGGTTACGGTTATTCAGAATTTAGTCCAGCAGCTTGACGAAATCAGCTCGTTGGAAATAGGTGATCAGCCCCTGGCGTCACAAACGGCTATTATTAATAACGCCAAAAAAATGTTTTTGTTTGCCGCCGGCATTACCTATCAAAAATTAGGACACGATAAGGAAAAATTAATGAGCGAACAGGAAATTTTAGGAAAAATGGCTGACATGATGCTCCGAATTCATCTGGCTGAAAGCGGTCTACTCAGGGCGCAACAAACCAGTGAAGAAATGCATGGCATAATTGTGACCATCTACGCTCAGGAAACTATTTTAGAAATAGAAAAATTGGCCAAGGAAATTCTATCCTCACTTGAACAGGGTGATATGTTAAAATCATATCTCTCACGTCTAAAGCGACTGACCCGGTACGATTTAGTTAATACCACCGCCCTAGGGAGAAAAATTGTTGACCAGTTAATTAAACAAGAAAAATATTTTCTATAATAAAAATATGTCCTCCGATATCATTCGGAGGACATTTTATTTTTTAAAAAAAGAACATTTTTTTAATAAAGAAGTTTGAAGATTGCCGCGGCTCCCATACCGCCGCCAATACACATGGAAACCATCACGTATTGACTCTTTCTTCTTCGGCCTTCATTAATCGCTTTAATGGTTAGATAGGCTCCAGTACATCCCATGGGATGTCCGAGGGCAATGGCTCCACCATTAACATTTAGTTTTTCCAAAGGCATTTCTATGCCTTTTTCTATTTTCAAGCGTTTAATGACCGAAATGGTCTGGGAAGCAAAAGCTTCATTTAACTCAATTAAATCTATATCGTTCATGGTTAGTTCAGCACTTTCCAAAGCTTTGGGAATCGCTTCAACTGGCGCCATTCCCATTATCTCTGGTGGAACTCCAACCACTTCATAGGAAACTAAGTGAGCCAGTGGTTCTAATTGAGCATAATCTGCTTCTTTGGTATTCATGATCATTACGGCCGCTGCGCCATCACTCATTTGTGAAGAATTTCCAGCCGTGACTGTTCCGTTGGTTTTGAAGACTGGTTTCAATTTTGCCAAGGCTTCTAAACTTGTTTCTCTTCTTGGACATTCGTCAACCATGGCCTTAATTTCCTGAACAACTTTTTGGTCATTGATAATATTAGTTTCGGTGCTGAGATAGGGTAGAATTTCATCTGTAAATAGATCTTGATCTAAAGCTCTAATCGCTTTTTGGTGGCTTGAGAGGGAAAATTCATCCTGCTCTTCCCGGGTATTATTATCCTGTTCAGCCAATAACTCAGCCGTTAGACCCATTGATAAATAACTCTTAGGCCGATCATCAATGAGACTGGGATTGGGAGCAATTCTAACTCCGCCCATTGGGATCATCGACATGCTTTCAAGTCCACCAGCAATAACGACATTTTTAAATCCCATCGCAATATACATCATTTCGTCAACAATGGCTTGTAGTCCGGAAGAACAAAAACGATTAATCGTAATGCCCGGCGTACTCATGGCTAAATTAGACGCCAGAACAGCAATTCTAGCTGGCTGCATCCCTTGTTCTCCTTCAGGAAAAGAGCATCCCATCCTAACTTCATCAATCACTATCGGATCCACATCAAGACCGGTCTTATCTATTAATCCATTAATAACATGAACGGCTAAATCATCAGGTCTGACATTTTTGAAAAAGCCCTTTTTGGCTCGGCCAATTGCCGTGCGACATCCGCTGACAATGACCACTTTTTTCAACAACTTTTTCTGTGTCTTAGTCATTGTTTTCTCCTTAATTCCTTAAAGGTTTACCGGTTTTAAGAGTATGCGCAATCCGTTCCTGGGTCTTTGGTTGTTGACATAGAAATAGAAAGGCTTTTTTTTCTTGGTCAAGTAAATACTGTTCAGAAACTTTAGTTACTTCACTAAGATTTCCACCGGTGAAAATTTCGACCAATTGGCTAGCAATTAATCCATCATGCTTGCTAATCTGGCCGGCCTTTTGCCAAAGGAAAAGACCTAACTTAAGAGCGTTGTAAACACGCTGACCATAAAGCGTAACTGATTGAGGCTTGGGCGGTTGATAGTTTCTAGCCAAGGTGATAACCAGGTTTTTCGCCTCAGTAATCAAATGACTTTTATTCATCACCACCACGTCATTGGGCCTCAAATAGCCAAGCTTTTTTGCTTCAAAGGCAGAAGTGGATACTTTAGCCATACCGATTGTTTCCAAAGCTCGTTGGATAAACGGCAGGGGTTCAATTTCTGGGCTGCCAGGTGTGGTTTCTGGCATCAGAGTCAAATTCCTGATTAACATTTCTTTGGTTCCGCCGGCAGCCGGAACAATTCCAACGCCAACTTCTACTAATCCAATGTATGTTTCCAAAGCAGCGCAAACCACATCAGCATGGAGACAAACTTCGCAGGCGCCACCAAAAGTATATCCATGGGGGGCGGCTACAACTGGTTTAGGCAGATATTTAAAGCCCATATTCACATCCTGAAATGATTTAATCAGCAACTCAAGCTCATCAAACTCGTCATTTAAAATACACTCTTTAACTAAATCTAGATTAGCACCGACTGAAAAATTTTCACCCTGATTACCAATAACCAGGCCTTTCCAATCTTTATTTTCCTTGACCTCGTTTAAAGCTGTCTTCATCATTGAGATCGCACCTGAGCCAAGAGCGTTCATTTTAGAATGAAACTCCAAACACAGCACGCCATCTGAAAGATCAATCAAACTGGCCTCGTTATTTTCTGTAACTACTCGGCCCTGATCTTTAAGATCTTTTAAAATAATTATTTCTGATGGTTGAGTGACCGGGGTTAAAGCTTTAGATTTAGAATTAAAGAAATGTGTTACTCCTTGATCTTGATATCGCCGGTAGAATGATTTATCCTTAGATGATAATACTTTCTCAACGATAGGAGGAACTGACTGTCCGGTTTTTTCCAGGACTTTTACCACTGATTCAACTCCCAGTGCATCCCAGGTTTCAAACGGTCCTAACTCCCATAAAAATCCATTTTTGAGAGCTGTATCCACGGCTACGATATTATTATCGGCTATTTCTTCAACATGCTCAGCTGCGTGAACCAAAGTGTAGAGAAGGGTTTTACGAAGAAACTCACCTACTCGATCTTTAGCATTGAATAAAAATCTAAGCCGTTCCGCCGTATCAGAAATATTTTTTCCTTGATTAATTGATTCAAATTTAGTTTTTTCTTTGAGATGATATGACAGATCTTTATGATTGATGGCCAATATTTGACGATTTCCATCTTTATCTCTGGATTTTTTATAAAATCCTTGACCAGCTTTTTGTCCTAACCATCCTTTCTCAACCATGGTAGTAATAAATTCAGGAATAACTAAAATATCCTGATAATCTTCTGACGGCAAAACTTGATTAAAATAATTCACTACATCTGTAAAGATATTAAGACCGACTAAATCTAATGTGCGGAAAGTAGCGCTTTTAGGCCAGCCAATGGCTTTACCAGTTATGGCGTCAACTTCTTCAATCGAATATCCATCAGTCAACATGACTTGAATAGCCTTCATCACACTGGGAATGGCCAAACGATTGGCAATAAACCCGGGTGTATCCTTAGCAAAGACCACGGTCTTGCCAAGTCGACGACGGCAAAAATCGCTCATGCCATTTAAGACTTCAAGGCTGGTTTCAGCCGCGGGAATAATTTCCAGTAAAGGTAAATATCGAGGGGGATTGAAAAAGTGAGTACCTAAAAAATGTTTTTTAAACTCGTCGGGCAATCCTTGAGATAAAGCATCCAAAGAAATACCTGAGGTATTAGAACTCACTATAGTTCCGGGCTGGCGGACTTCAGCTACTTGCTGGAATAGACTTCGTTTGATATCCTCTTTTTCAACCACTGCTTCGATAATCCAGTCGACTTCACTGAGACGAGCAAGATCATCACTCCATTCAACATCTTTCAAATTTTCTCGACTGCTGCTAAAACTTCCGATTTCAATTGAGTTAATGAATTCGGGTAGAGCAAAAGCGGCTGGTTTAAGAGATTTAACTAGATCTAAACCTTTAAGAGTCAGATGATTTCGATTTTCTGTTTTCTCTAATTCTTTTTGACTAAACATCCAGTCAGGAATAACGTCTAGGAGAATAACTTTATATCCAGCATTAACTAAATGGGCCGCAATCTGAGCGCCCATAATGCCGGCACCTAAAACACCGACTTTTCTAATTTCTCTCATTTCTTACTCCTTTTTTAAAGAACACAACTCTCTTTTATTTAGCTGGAATTAGCAAATAAAGAGACTACTTAAATAGTGTAACAATTGAGGCTATTTTGTCAAGTTATTAAATTTTAAAAAATCTTACCGCTTATTTATAACGATAAAAATTTTTTATTAATCAGAATAATTTTTTAATATTTATATATTTAAAAATTTTCTAACTAAAAAACCAATAATAAAAGTTAAACTAGCAATTGAAAGACTAATTAAAGCCATTTCTAAAAACCTTTTCTTAAATGATACTTCTTTAACGATCGAAGTATAAAAAGTAAAAATAAAAATAATCACCACCGCATTAAAAACAGTAAATCCTAAACTAAAATATAGATTAGTGAAAAGGAAGTAAGGAAAAATAAGAAACAAAACAGTTAGAATATATGCTAAACCAGTATAAAGTGAAGCCTTAAGTGGATTTTTTTTACTTTGTTCTGATTTAATTGATAAATATTCAGAAGCGGCCATTGATAAAGAAGCGGCAATACCAGTAATTAGACCAGCTAAGGCAATTAGTTGAGTATTTTGTAAAATAAATGTTAAACCAGCTAAGGCTCCGGTTAGTTCTACTAAAGCATCATTTAACCCTAGAACTATTGAACCAACATATTTTAATTTATCCTCCTCTATCATATTAATTAACTCATGTTCATGTCGAACCTCATCTTCGACAAAACTCTTAGCATTGGGAAAATAGGAAAAAATTTCTTTATACATTTCTTGAGATCGCTTTTCGCCTCCTTCCATTAATTTGATGCCAAAGGTAATACCTAAAATTTTAGAAATTAAAAAATAACGCCAAATTTTAAATTGGTCAGATTTTATTTTCTGGCCAGTTATTTTCTGCCAAAAATTATAGTGAATTAATTCGTCACGAGAAATATGTTCAAGTATCTCTTTATTATTTTTATTTTTAGAAAAAGATTAATATTTTAGATATTGCCATCTACTTCTTCATTTAATCTATTAAAGAACTCAATCATAAAATTATGTCTTTCTTCTGCAATCTTTTTTCCTTCTTCTGTTAGCATCCTGTCTTTAACTTTTTTAAGTTTGACCATAAATTCTCTAAAAGCAGTATCTTCTTCAGTGTACTCCTCGTTTTTTTCTATATCTACTTCTTTATTATGTAATTTTGCACCATTCGCACCAGCAAAGATAAATGCTCTTCCAATACCTATTGCCCCAATAGCATCTAATTTATCTGCGTCAAATAGAATTTGCGCTTCTTTTGTTTTTGGTTCATTTTCTGTTCTGTATCTGTGTGAAATAATGCAATCTTGAATATGTTTTATTTTATCAGCTGAAAATTCAAGCTCTTTTAGAATTGGCACAGCCATTTTAGAACTTAAGATTGCATGATCAGTTTTCCCAGTATGATCATTATCTTCTTTAACTCTTGCAATGTCATGCAATAATACAGATGCTTTTAAAACATCTAAATCAATATCCTCATCTTTAGCAAGCTGTAAAGAGAGATTATATACTCTCATTACATGATCCATATTATGAGCAGAACAGGAAAGTTCTTTTTCAACCGCTTCTTTTATTTTTTGAAATTTTTGATCCATATTAAGTCACCCTTT
>JACZVN010000026.1 GCA_022572625.1 Patescibacteria group bacterium
ATTTTTAATAAATTGCTGGGTTATGGTTGAAGCACCCTGAACTTTACGGCCCTGAATAAGGTCAACCAGGATCGCTCTAGCAATGGCCTTAAGATCAAAGCCGGGGTGAGTAAAAAAATCTTTATCTTCGGCCGCTAAAGTAGCCGAAATTAAATGTTGGGGAATTTCGGATAAATCAATCATCGTTCTTCTCTCTTCAGCAAAAATTTCGTAAAGAACCACCTGACCAGTTTGGTCATATATTTTAGTGCTTTGAGAAATTTCTCTTTCTAAAAGTTTTTCTGGATCAGGTAAATTGCGGGTCATCCAAGTTAAACTGATGATTATTACCACACTACCTAATAAAAATAAAAAAATCAGTAAAACAAAAAATTTTTTGATTGAATATTTTTTTTGGCTTGTTATTTTAGGCCGGGTTTTAATTTTTTTTTTAACAAATTTTGATTTTCTGGCCACTGTTTTTTTCCTAATTGGTTTTTTTTGCCATTTAGAAATTTTTTTAGTTTTGCGTTTAGAAATAGGCATGAATTTATTTTAACATTGTCAGATTATAATACAAGATTAAAAAATCGGGAGTTAAACTCCCGATTTAATATAGATTTATTTTTTTTTTGCGTTGATTTTGCAAATTTTTTATATCTTATTTTCGATTAGCGCTCTTTGGATTTGTTTTTTTTGAGATTGCGGCAGGTCTTTATTTTCCAATAGTTTTTCAAGTGTTTTTTTCCCTATTGGTGAATCCTTATCTGGAGTAGTGGTGATTACCTTGCGGGTGCAGAGGTCATTCCATCCTTCATTAATTTGACGCCACCTAATATGCATTTCAATAAAACCATTAACACTTGGAACAAGTCGATTATTAAATCGCGAACCAGAACAAAGGGTATTGCTCTTAATATCAAATCGCCAGCTTGGTTTAGCTTCTCGGGAATATTTCATTTCGGCCAATATTCTTTCTTTAAGGGTGATGCAATTCACCTTAAGCAGTTTAAGACTTTGGGTCGACAACCTTTCATATTCTAGGTCAGGTTCAGTTTGATCGCGCATCCAGATCGCGTATGAACCTTTTCGGCAATCTTGAAGTTTATCAAGCATTTCAACTGAACTTTGGAACATTTCGGCTCCAAATAGTTCTTGGTATTTTTCAAATACTTGTCGCGTGGTTATTTTTTCAGTAAGTATAATTAGCCGATCAAATCCTTTTTGTTTTTTGGGAATTTCTATTTTAGATAAGCCGGGTGAAACTTTAAAAATATCTTTATAAAATTTTTTCCATTCAGCCAGCAAATCATCATCTGAAAATACTTTAACCCTGTTTCCTTCAATCAGCATTTGTAGACCGTTAAGGACAAAGCGCGGGTTTAACCCTTCTTTACGAAGCCTAACTTCAAGTTCGTGTGTCCGGGCATTAAAAGCCAACTTGTGTTCGTCAGTGACATTGTATTCCTTTGTCATAACAAACCTCCTTGGGTTTAGGGATTTTATTCATTTTTTTAAGGAGCGATTAAGGCCTCCTTTTCACAGCGATCCCTTTTCGCCGTGAGTGTTGATAGTTTATATTAATTACCCATTTTTGTCAACCTTTATTTTTTATCAGAAAATCAGTGTCTGATTTTAGATTGACAAAGGGGTCGATTTGTGGCATATTAGAGATAGTTCATATAAAAAAATATAATAGGAGGTTCGAAAATGAAAGATAATAAGTCTCAAGATTGTCTATTTTGCTTGATTTATAAGCAGAAGAAGGATATTATTTACGAAAACGAATATTTTTACGCTCAGTTTGATAAATTTCCAGTCAGTCCTGGACATCTTGAAATTATTTCCAAACGTCATCTTGTTTCAATGTTTGATTTAAGTATTTTTGAGTGGGAACATCTTTTTCCGACCATTAAAGATACCATCAAGATTATTAAATCAACTGATTTTCAAGATGTTTACGCTAAATTTTTAGTCAATCCACTTAACCAAAGTTCTCAGGATTATTGTCAACAGTCACTTGCTAGCTTGGGCATAGGAAAATTACCTGACGGATATAATATTGGGGTTAATGAAGGAGTGGCCGCTGGAAGAAGTATTGATCATTTTCATCTTCATATTATTCCGCGGTATCAAGGTGATGTTGAAAATCCACGGGGAGGTGTCCGAAATATTATTCCTAATAAGGGAGATTATTAATTTAAAAAAGCGGCTGGATAAACCAGGCCGCTTTTTATATTGTTTTTTTATTTTTTTTGTGCTAAAGTTTAAATATATGGCTAAAATTAATCAACAAAAAATAAAAAACCTGCTTAATCGTAATGTTGAACAGATTATTGAATCAACCAATTTAAAAAAGCGTCTTTTAAAAGGAAAAACGCTTCGAATTAAGCATGGAATTGATCCAACCGGACCAAAAATTCATCTTGGCCATGCAATCATTCTTTGGAAATTAAAGGAATTTCAGGATCTGGGACACACCATTGTTTTAATTTTAGGAGATTATACGGCTCAAATTGGTGATCCTTCAGATAAACTGGCTAAACGGCCTTTTCTTTCAGAAAAGCAGGTTAACGAAAATTTAAGAAATTATCAAAAGCAGATTGGCAAGATTTTGAATATTAAAAAAGTGGAATGGCATCGGAATAGCGAATGGCTAAAGAAATTATCCATTCGTCAATTAGATGAATTAGCGGAATTATTTAGTGTTCAGCAAATGATGGCCCGGCGGAATTTTAAAGAGCGCTGGAAAAAACAAGAAGAAATTTCTATTCGTGAATTTCATTATCCTTTGTATCAAGGTTATGATTCAGTGATGATTAAAGCAGATTTAGAAATTGGTGGGACTGATCAGCTATTTAATCTATTGGCTGGCCGAAGAATCCAGCCAGCCTATCAGCAAACGCCACAGGATATCATGACTTTAAAAATGCTGATTGGTCTAGATAATCATAAAATGAGCAAGACTAAAGATAACGTAATTTATATTACTGACTCACCAACCGAACAATATGGTAAAATAATGTCAATACCGGATCATTTAATTAGTCATTATTTTGAACTTTGCACCCCAATTAAAAATAAAGAAATTCAAAAAATAGTTACGGCCATGAAGCAGGGCGCTAATCCGCGTGATTTTAAAGCTAAATTAGCTTATCAGATTGTTGAATTGTATTATGGAGTAAAAGAGGCCCAAAAAGCAGAACAAGAATTTAACCAAGTCTTTAGAGACAAACAACTGCCAGCTAATATTCCAACTTATAAAGTAAAGAAACAAACATATAGATTAATCGACCTTTTATTTGAAGCTAAATTAACACTCAGTAAAAGCGAAGCTCGAAGATTAGTTGAACACGGAGCAGTAAAAGTAGACGGCCAATTAATCAATGACTGGTCTGATCAATTAATTCCTAAAAATGGAATGATTATTAAAGTGGGTAAAAGAAGATTTATTAAATTATTAAAATGAAAATTACGAAAGCCATTATTCCGGTCGCTGGTCTAGGCACTAGATTTTTGCCGGTTACTAAATCTCAACCTAAAGAAATGTTGCCGATCGTAGATAAACCAGCCGTGCAGTATATTGTTGAAGAAGCAGTGGCTTCAGGGATTAAGCAAATTTTTTTAATTACCAGTTCGACCAAACGATCCATTGAAGATTATTTTGATTATAATTTTGAATTAGAATATCGGCTTAAAAAGGCCAAAAAATTAAAAGCCTTGCAAAGTATCCGTCGGCTGTCTAATTTAGCCGAGTTTATTTTTATTCGCCAAAAAGAACCAACTGGCAATGGAGATGCTATTCTTAGGGCTTATGAGTTTGTTAAAAATGAACCCTGCGCTGTAATGTTTGCCGATGATATAATAGATAGCCGAATTCCTTGCTTAGCTCAATTAATAAAAGTATTTGAAAAGTATCAAGACTCGGTGATTGCGGTTAAGCGAATAAAAAAAAGTGAAATTAAACATTTTGGCTCAGTAAAAGTTGTGCCTTTGGAAAAGCGAGTTTATCAAATTAAAGATATTATTGAAAAACCAAGCCCTGGAAAGGCCCCTTCTAATTTGGGAGTGGTTGGCCGCTATATTATGACTCCAGATTTATTAGAAGCATTATTAAAATTTAAGCCTAAAAAAGGAAAAGAAAAGGGTATAACTGATGGTCTAAATGCTGTTTTAAAAAAACATCCGGTGTATGCTTGTGAATTTGAAGGGGATTGGTATACTATAGGGAGTAAAGAAGGTTTTTTACAGGCTAATATAATTTTTGGATTAAAAGACAAAGAAATAAAAAAGAATTTAAAAAGTTTTTTAAAAAAACATGTTTACTAAAAATACAAAATATAAATTAACGCTAATATTTTTAATCGCTATTTTTGTAATCACTTCAGGACTAGGGTGTAAAGGAACGTCAAAAGATATAATTGAAAGAACTAAACCAGTGAATTTGGTTTATTGGCGTACGATTGAAGGTCAAGAAGCTTTCGGATCTATTATCAATGGATTTAAGGTTCTTTATCCTCATATTTCTATTACTTATAAGTTAATTCGAGAAGAAGAGTATGAACAGGCTTTACTTGAAGCTTGGGCTGAAGATCGAGGGCCGGATATTTTTTCTATTCCTAATACTTGGTTAGGAAAATATCAGACCAAGATTTTGCCTTTAGGTATGAGTCAGGAGATAGTAATGGCTAAAAGAATAATCACCGGCACAATTAAAAAAGAGGCTAAGATTGTGGTTGAAAGAAAAAAAGCCCCTAGTTTAAGAGAGTTAAGGGAGAAATTTGTTGAAACTGTTCCTAAAGATATTATAATCGATAATAAAATTTACGGGTTGCCGTTATCTTTAGATATTTTAACCCTATATTATAATCGGGATATGCTAAATAGCGCTGGCATTGTTAATCCTCCACAGACTTGGGAGGAATTTGTGAACCAAGTTCAAGCTTTAGTTCTTCAGGATCGATATGGAGATTTTATACAAAGCGGGACTGCCATGGGTACGGCTAAAAATGTACCTTATATGTCTGATATTCTTTCTTTATTAATGCTGCAAAATGGCACACCGATGACTGAAGGTGACGGTCGAGTAACTTTTAACCAATCATTACCCAATGACCCCAGTTATTTCCCAGCTGAAGAAGCTTTACGATTTTATACGAGTTTTGCCAATCCGGCTCAGGAAATTTATACTTGGAATGAGACCCGACCTGATTCATTAGACGCTTTTTTAGCCGGCCAAGTTGGTTTTATTTTTGGTTATTCTAATTATTTATCTTTAATTAAAAATCAGGCTCCTAAATTAAATTTTGATATGGCCAAAGTGCCGCAAATTACCGGCAGTTTGAAAGAAGTAAATTATGCTCGCTATTGGTTAGAAACAGTTTCCAAGAAAACCAAATATCCTCATGAGGCTTGGGCTTTTATTTTATACGCAACGGAAACCCAAAATGCTAAAACTTTTGTTGAAAAAACTAAACATCCGACTGCTCATCGAGATTTAATTAGTATGCAGTTGGAAGATTTTGATTTAGCTCCTTTTGCCCGCGGCGTTTTAACCGCTCAAACCTGGTACCAAGGCAAAAATTATTCTTTAGCTGAAGAAGCTTTTCAAGAAATGGTTGAAACCGTTTTAAGGGGTGAAAGATCAGTTAAAGAAGCCATTGATATGGCGGCTAAAAAGGTTAATTTAACCTATTAATAATCTATGAAAAAATTTTTTCTTTTATTATTGATCGTATTCATCTTTTCATTGTTTCTTAGTTATACGGCTCAGGCCATAGAACCTCGAAATATCGGGGCCGGCCTAACGAGCACATGTACCCAATTAGAGTCTGGTAATTGGGATTGTGATTGTCAAGTTTCAAACAAAGTAAAAGATTGTCAGGTCGGTCAGCTCATTACTGATCCAATCTGCGCTTGTTGTGGTGATTGTACTTTAGATAATTTTTTAGGTCTGGGAATTAACCTGTCTAATATTATTTTAAAATATTTAGGGGTTGTCGCGTTAATGCTTTTTGTCTTTGGCGGAGTGATTTGGATAACTTCTGGCGGATCGGCGGAAAAAGTTCAGCGAGGGAAGAAAATTATTAGTGGATCAATCATTGGTATGGCCATTGTCATCGGCGCCTTTTTAATCATTAGGGTTTTCACCGATGTGCTTGGCGTTGAAAAAGACTATTTGACTTATTTAGAAACAGAAACCCAGGATAGAAAAGATGGAGATAAAGAAGGCGGAGTATGGCCAACTTGTCCGGCTGGTGACACACTAAGAGAGAATGCTGGCCGACCGTGGTGTTATGGTTGTACCTGGACTGGCGGAGCTGGGCGCGGTTGTCAAAGCAATGAAGTAAAAGAATACCAAGTAGCACTTAATGCAGCCCAATGTGATTGCGGGGGGGCAGATGGATTTTTTGGTTCTCAGACTAAAGAGTGCACCAAGCGATTTCAAAAGGCCTGGAATGATGATTTACAAAGAATGTTTGATGGTCTTAATGAGGAACCGCCGCCATCCTTGGCGCTAGATGGTACGGTGGGAGAGAAAACCTGGAGCGTTTATAACGATGA
>JACZVN010000027.1 GCA_022572625.1 Patescibacteria group bacterium
TTACAGTTAGTAGACACTTTAATACTTGGATAAAGAATCATACGTAATAATATACGTCGAGCTGGATTATTCTTGAAAGTTCCTTGCGCGTCAGCTTCAATACCCATTTGTATTAAACGGCCTTGAAGATCGGGAAATATTTTTGAAGCTTCAAGTAGTACTAATCGAGTTACCTCAATCGCGGTGATGATTGATTTGGTAAGAACAATGTGTAGTGAATCCATTGTAATTTCTCCTGTTTCAGGATTTCATTTAAGTTTAAACTCAAACGGTTACTGTCTCAGTAACATTATTAATGATATCATATTTTCCTGGTTTTGTCAAGTTAAGACAGGCTCAGGTCTTTTCTTAGGATAAATATTTTTTCTATTTTGCCTTCTAATCTTTTTTTTATTTTTTTTTGAAAATCTTCATCAGGTAAATTATCATATTTTCTTAAGAAGATGAAGCACCAAAGATTACCCAAAGCATCATCAATTGCAGCTCCGATGGTAAAGTCCATTGAATAAACCGGCACATCTAAAGTTTTAATTGATGGCAATTGGTTCTGTAGAGCGTTTTCAAAGATTTTTTTAAGCAGGCGATGACGTTTTGCCAGCTCGGTTTTTCCCCATTCAGTTTTACTAAGAATTTTGATATTTTTAATTTGTTCAGGATCTATTTCTTTAACGTTGCAGCTTATTATTTCATCAAATTTGAAATGTTGGGCAACCTTCATCTGTTCTAACCATATTATTAGCCCCTTTTTCCATTTTAGGCTTTTTAATGTTGCCTGGTAATTATCCCATCTCATTTTACCTCCTTTATTGATTTTAAAAGAACTACAAGCGGTTAAGCTTGCTCTTTAGTTTTATTAAAGTGTATTTTTAATAAGATGTCAAGATGAAAAAATTTGCTTTAGAAATAATTGTCAAAATTATTTTTTACTTAATTAGAGTCAATACATTTTTGAAAAAATAGACGGCCGCTTGAAAAATAAAAGGGCTGACAATTTTTGTTAGCCCCCTTTTGAGTTTTATTATAAGTGAAGTGAATAATACTGTTCTTGAGTTAAGCGAGTGGTTATTATTTTATAACCATCATTTTTTTTCTCCGAATTTGATTTTCGACACGGAGTTCATAAAAATAAATTCCACTGGCTAATTCTTGATCTCGAAACCGTACTAAATAAGTTCCTGAATTTTGAAATTCATCTACCAATATATCTATTAATTGTCCCCTAATATTGTATATTCTAAGACTCACATAAGCGACTTGCGGAATATCATACCTGATAATAGTAGTTTGATTAAAAGGATTGGGATAATTTTGATGTAACTGATAAGAATCAACCTTGACTGGATGGTAAATTATTGGGGGAGTAAAAGAAAATATGTAAAGACCAGTTTGCCTATCAGATGCAATGATATTACCAGAAGGAAAAAATGGATACAGTCCCCAGACTCCGCCAAAAGGAGATTCATTTCCAGGATAGGTATCATAGCCCCCTATTTTTATGGGATTAGTTGGATCGGTAATATCGACAACAATGTAACCCTTTGCATAGTAGGCAAGATGAGCATAATTATCACGAACATAAACATTATGGACCACGGCATCAGAGTCTTCCAAATATTCTGCTATTTGAGTAATATTATTTAGATCTCGAATATCCCAGATTTTAACATCTTTCAATTGGTGGTTTATCTCATCAGTAGTTAACAGATAATTTCCATCATTAGTTAGCCAGGTATTATGAGTGCCCGAATTTTCATAAGTAATTCCAGAGATTCGGTGGGGGAGCGTTTTATCACTAACATCAATAATGTCAACACCATTTCCCATGCTGGCTGCATAAATTATGTCATCTCTAACATAGAGATCATGAACATAGTGTTCATCCCATTCACCCACTTTTATGGGATTAACTGGATCATCCAATGAAAGAATCGCAATGCCTCCATATTTTGTTACATTACCGCCAGTTAAGTAAAGAAATTTTCCTTCTTGGAAAATGCTATGTGATCTACTGAATCCGTCATACACCCATTCTTTTATGAGATGAACAGAATCAGGTAAAAAAGAAAGATCAATAATTTGCATTCCAATATTTCTTTCAGAAACTACATAGGCGTAGTGAGAATAGGTTTTAATGTCCCGATTGTTGTGTTTGGCAGCGGGAACAAAATCAACTTCATAAGGATTTAATGGATTAGAAACATCAATAATTGCAGTTCCGTCCACTGTTGCCAAAAGTCCATATTCTTTACCATCTGGAGCAGTGTAACCCCAGCAATCTGAATAGAAATTTCCGTTTATTTCGCCATGCTTTTGATCTAGATGCCCTAGAAGCGTTATTGAAGAATCTTGTTGCCCTGTTATATTTGAATAATTGAAAATTGTTAAAAATAAAATACCTAACCAGTACTTCATAATTAGTTCCTTTTTTTAAGGAGTTAAAGAGCTAATTACATATTATTATATTTTTTTTCATCTGTCAAGAGAGTAATTAAAAAGACCCTTATTAATTATCTAAGGGTCTTTATTATTTATTTGGAAATATTTTTAATCGTGAATTATTTGATTGTTTTGAATTAAGGCCGGTGCCGCCTAAAATATTTTTCCCGCCGGTTTGACAATAGTCATCAATAACCACGCAGGCGTTGATAAAGGAATAGCTAAGTAATTTTAGATCAAATTTTGATTTGTATTTATTAATTATTTTCGGGATTATGTTTTCAACGTTAATTTGGCCTTGTTCTAAAACTTGTTCTAAAATTTCAATTTTAGAGATGATATCCATCTGGATATAAGGATCGTCATAATTTTTAAGCCTTTTTCTGTATTCTTCAAGTTTATTCTGGAGCTGCTTTACCCGTTCAGCATCTTTTGGAAGTTTAATAATCCATGGTTCTTCCTGGTTCGTTGATTTTTGTTTGAGTTTAAATTTCCAGATTTTTGGAATATCCATTTTATCTCCTTTTTAAGGTTCATTGAACTATTTAAATTATAATTCATTTCAAAAATAGGTCAATATTAAGATTGACTAAGAATAATAACCAGCCATACTATAAGTAAATTAAAGATAAACAGTATGCGATATTTTATTAAAACGTTTGGTTGCCAGCAAAATGTAGCTGATTCAGAACGAATTGCCTCATATTATGAGTCGCGCGGGTATAAGCCGGCTCAGGATTATGATTCAGCTGATGTGGTGGTCATTAATACCTGTGTGATTCGTCAGCAAGCCGAAGATCGGGTTTATGGTTTGGTTAAAAATTTAAGCCCGCTTAAACAAAAAAATCCTAATTTCAAAATTGTGGTTACTGGTTGTTTAATTGGCGCCGCCGCCCGAGAACCGAGCGGCCAGTTAATGAGAAGAATGAGAACTCAGCTTCCAGAAGTGGATGAATTTTTACCTTTAGAAGAAGTAGGGTTTGAATATCAGGCTATCAGGCAGGATCAAGAACATGCCTGGGTGCCGATTTCCAACGGGTGCAATAATTTTTGCACTTTTTGTATTGTGCCTTTATCTCGAGGTAGAGAAGTATCTCGGCCGTTTGAAAGTATTATGAAAGAAGTTGAGGATCTGGTTAAGCAGGGATATAAGAAGATTACGCTTTTAGGTCAGAACGTAAATTCCTATGGATCTGATTTAGTTAGTCAGGGTCGAAATAAACAAAAAAAATATTATAAACTTCCTGATGGAGAAGAAGTTAAACCAGTGATCGTTAAACATTTAGGAAAGTATCGGATTCCGACCTTATTTCCTTATCTTTTAAGAGAGATTGCTAAAATGAAAGGTTTGGAAAAAATTTCTTTTATGTCTTCAAATCCTTGGGATTTTTCCAATAAATTAATTAAGATCATAGCTGAATGTCCACAAATTGATCGAATTATTCATCTGCCGTTTCAATCGGGAGATAATAAAATTCTTAAAAAAATGAACCGTTGGTATACGCGAATGCAATATATAAATTTAGTAAAAAAAATTAGGAATAAAATTCCCCAGGTATCATTTACCACTGATATTATTGTTGGTTTTCCTGGCGAGACGGAAAAAGCTTTTCAGCAAACATTTGATTTGGCTAAAAATGTGGGATTCGAGCGGGCTTTTATTTCTTGCTATTCTCCGCGGCCCGGAACCGTTTCAGAGAATACGCTTATTGATGACATTAGTCATCAAGTAAAAATGGAGCGATTTCATTTTCTAGATAAATTGATTAATTTTAAATACCGAAAAAATTAGATTAAAATATAATATTAATAAAAAATACCAGCCTGATAAAGGTTGGTATTTTAATATTGGTAAATTTAGGTTTTTTTTTGGTGTTCTTTAGAAAAAAGATAGAAAAATAAAAAAGCAAAAAATGCATAAACAAACATACCCAAAATAGTTCCATATAAGAATGCGCCAATAAATAAATAAAAGTAAATAGCAACAAAGATAAGATAGATCCATTTCCGCATTTTTCCCCTCCTTTTTATTAAAGATCATTTATTAAATAAATTATAAATAATTTTAATCAAAAAGTCAATGGTATTTAAAAACCGGCCTAATTAAGGCCGGTATTTTAATATTTTTTTAAATTGGTTACTCTTTTTGATATTCTTTAATAGCGAGATAAAGAAATAGGGTTCCGAAAAGCCCATATGTTACAAATAAGGGCATATTCTCATGAAGAAATGCTTCAGCAGCATTGTAGATATCATAGACAGCAATACCTCCGTAGATCCATTTCCACATTTTTTTTCCTTTTATTATTTAATGAACTTTAATTTATAAATAAATTATAGCATAGTTTAAAAAAAGAGTCAAGATTAAATAAAAAAATTGTCCAGGTTCAACCTGGACAATTTTCAATGATTTTTAAAAATGCCGGGAGTGGGACTCGAACCCACACGAGCTTGCGCCCATTGGATTTTAAGTCCAACGTGTATACCATTCCACCATCCCGGCGCTATTAATTAATTTCAAACGTAATTGTTACGTTCACTTCTATTTTATTTTCACCAGTTTCAATTTGCGGCGCCGCTTCTTCCATTATTTCCATATCCATGGCCATACTCCTTTCCAGCCCATAGAAACGAGGCGAAGCGCTGCTTTCATTAAAATTAGTAATTCTAACTAAATTTACCCCTAATTGTTTAGCTAATTCTACAGCTTTATCTTTAGCTTTATTAATGGCTTGTTCCCGGGCTTTCTTTTTAAATTCATCTTGATTATCAATTGTAAATTGCAGGTTGCCCACTTGATTAGCGCCAGCTAAAGTGGCGATTTGAATGATTTCCCCAATTTTTTCTAAATTTCTGATTTTTACTTGTAAGGTTTGATGAATTTCATAGCCAATCAGTATTCTTTTTCTGGGTGTGGGCGATATATCTGTTAATTCTCTTTGCCATTCATATCTAGGGTAAATATTAAAATTAGTGGTTTTTAAATCTTTCTCATCAACTTTTTGATCCTTAATCAAATCAATAATTTTATTCATCTTACTAGTATTTTCTGAAATGGTTACAGCAACGGTTCTGCCTTCCGTGATGACGGAAAAACTAATTATTCCTAAATCAGGCTGGGCATAAACGGTTCCGGTGGCGGAGACTGATAAGGTATTTTTTAATTCAATTTCTTGACCAATATATTTACCTTCTTTAATTGTATTTTGAATGCTCACATAGGTGAAGACAATTAAGGCAATTAAAAAAATATTTAAAATAACTAAGAGAATTGTTTTTAAAGATTTATTTTGTTTTTGAGTATCCATATTATTTAAATAATAATTGATTATTTTTTTATAATTAAATTATAACTAATAATTTTTAAAAGTCCAGCCCTTGAAATTTTTCGTTTCTTTGCTATAATAGATTGAGTTTAATATCAGGCCGAGGTAGCTCAGTGGCCAGAGCAACTGTTTTGTAAACAGTAAGTCGCGAGTTCGACTCTCGCCCTCGGCTTTTTAACACTAAAGATTATTTTATGTCCCAAGTCAATTTAATTAAATTTGAGTGTAGTGAATGCCATCGCATCAATTATCGTTCTCGTAAAAATAAAAAAACGATAAAAGATCGTTTAGAACTAAATAAGTATTGTCGCTGGTGTCTAAAACATGTTCTACACAAAGAAACAAAATAAATTTAAGTGAAAGGGGGTATGGTGAAGTGGTATCACGAAAGTCTCCAAAACTTTAGTCCGGGGTTCGATTCCCTGTGCCCCCGTTTTTTAATATAAATTTTTATAATTTATGC
>JACZVN010000028.1 GCA_022572625.1 Patescibacteria group bacterium
TTGTTTAATACCTATAATTTTAACGCTATGAAACAACTTGATATCTTAATTATTGATGATCATCCAATTATCCGAAAAGGGCTTAAACAAATTATTGAAGAAAACAGAAATATATAACAAAGGTTTTGAATACATTTTTAAGAACTATAATAGTAGTAAAAACTTTATGTTTTTAGATCCTCCCTATGATAGTAAATTCACCGACTATGGCTATTGTTCGTTTGGTAAAGCCGAACACAATAAATTGGCAGAGTGTTTCAAGAACACGAACATTCGTTGTCTAATGGTGATTGGAAAAACAAAGTTCATTGAAGATTTATATGAAGGGTATATTGTGGATGAATATGATAAAAAATATAAATTTGAGAAAAGATTGATTGAAGGAATTATCAAATCCAGGCCAAATCGATTTGTCATGGTGGTGGCGATTAATGGCAAACAACAGAAATGCTACTGTCCATCAACGGGAAGAATTGGCAGTATAGATTTTGAAAATATTCCCTGTTTACTTTCTAAAAGTAATAATCCAAATAGAAAGATGCCCCATACGGTTGAGGCCTTTTCCCTGGATCCAATTTCTAAAAAAAGGAAATCATGGATCGGCATAAATCAGGTTCAGGTTAATCGATACGTGGAGCATTTTTTAAAAACCGGTCAATTTTCTAGGATGGTGGGCAAAGTTAAAACCGTTCAACCCGAGGTAAAACTGGGCAATTCTCGTTTGGATTTTTTAATCAATGGAAAGGATTATCTGGAAGTTAAAACACTCCTGCGAATGATTCCCACCAAAGGACATCCAAAACATAGAGAGATACCAGTTGTCTTTACCGGCTATGATCGATTGATAAAACATTTTGGAGATATTGTTAAAAAGACCGGCACTGGTTCTCGAGCAATCGTTGTTTTATGTCATCCCTATAATGCCAAACGGTTCACCGTTCCCAAAGCTGGAGGGATAGGGAAAATAATACGGGCGGCAAGAAAGGCCCAGAAAAAGGGTCTGGAAAATTGGCAAATAAATTTAAAAGTTGATCCAGAGGGAGTGACCCTGATTAAATATTTTAAATTAAATTTGTCACTATGAATTCTATTTTAACAGGTATGGAAATAGAGCCAGATTAAAAATACAGGATAAAAATATAAAATTACGTTTTAAAAATTAAACTCACCATAATTTAAACATTTAATTAAAGATAAATGAAAACTGTTTATATAATCCACGGATGGGATAACTCACCTGATAAGCCAATTCATAGATGGCTTAAATTTGAATTAGAGAAAAATGGTTTTAAGGTGGTGGTGCCAAGTATGCCTCATCCCAAAAAGCCGACCATTGAAGATTGGGTTGCTAAAATTAAAGATGTTGTTGAACAACCCGATGGTGATGTTATATTAGTCGGACATTCCATTGGCTGCCAGACAATTTTAAGATATTTAGAAAAATTAGATTCAACGGTGACGGTGGGTGGGGTGGTCTTAATTGCGCCCTGGCTTACGCTTTCAAATATAGATGAAGCCGGACAGCGAATTGCTGGCCCATGGCTTGAGACGCCGATCAATGAAATGGAAGTGATTAAACATGCTCCTAAAATAGTAGCAATTTTTTCAGACAATGATCCCTATGTCCCGATTGAGAATAGAAAATTATTTGAGCATGCATTTGGAGCCGAAACAATAGTTGAGTCAGGAAAGGGGCATTTTACAGAAAGCGATGGCGTGGTTACCTTGCCATCGGCCCTGGAGGTTATTCTAAAAATGAAATAGTCTGAAATTTAAGTAAGGGCAATTATTAAATAAAAAAATACCAAAATTAAATCATGACACTAAATGAGGTCATATAAAAAGAAGTAAAAAATCTATTTTAATTTACGATGGCCAATGTGGGTTTTGTCAATTATGGATTGATTATTGGAAGCGTTTAACCGGTGATCAGATTGACTATGAACCATTTCAGAAGGTGGCTGATCAATTTCCTCAAATTCCATTTGAAAATTTTGGTAAATCAGTGCAGTTGGTTACACCAGGGGGTAAAGTCTATACTGGAGCTGAGGCGGTATTTCGAACACTGGCTAGTGTTGGTCAAAAAAAATGGATTTTATGGAGTTATCAATACATTCGTGGTTTTGCTGCTATTTCAGAATGGTTTTATCGTTTTGTGGCTGCTCACCGCGGTTTTTTTTATAAGCTAACCCGACTCCTCTGGGGAAAACAGATTGAACCGCCATCATACCGTCGCATTCGCTGGCTGTTTTTACGATTGCTTGGCCTTATCTATTTTATTGCCTTTGTTTCTTTGGGCACGCAGATCATCGGATTAGTTGGCAGTACGGGCATTTTGCCGGCGGAGAATTTTTTACAATCAGTGGAAAATAATTTTGGCAGTGAGCGTTATTGGCTTTTCCCCACCCTGGCCTGGTTCAGTGCCAGTGATATTTTTTTATATTCTCTTCCATTTCTCGGCGCGATTCTTTCGATTTTTATTATTATTGGTATCATGGTCGCCCCGGCATTGCTGCTTGTCTGGATTTTATATCTTTCATTGGTTGTCATCGGGCAGGTATTTTTATCATTTCAGTGGGACATATTTTTACTCGAAGTTGGATTTTTAGCGCTGTTTCTGGCGCCCTGGCGTTTTAAAGATCACCCGGCCTATAAAACCTATCTAACCGTACCCATGGTCTGGCTCTATCGATTACTTTTATTTCGTTTTATATTTAGTTCAGGCGCGGTGAAACTTTTAAGCGGTGATTCCCTGTGGAGAAATCTTAAGGCGCTGACGGTTCATTACCAGACCCAGCCCCTGCCAACTCCCATTGCCTATTATGTCCATCAATTGCCAATATGGTTTCATCAGTTTTCAGTGGTGGCTACTTTTATTATTCAACTGGTCATTCCGTTTTTAATTTTTTTACCCCGTCGGGCGCGATTTGTGGCCGCCGGTTCATTCATAGGATTTGAGGTGCTGATATATTTGACGGGCAACTATACTTTTTTTAACCTGTTAACCATTTTTCTTTGTTTATTTTTATTTGATGATCAAGCAGTACGTCGTTGGTTGCCCCAAAGGTTGTTTCATTGGTCTGCTCGGATAAAGGAGAAGGTGAAGATAACAAAGCGTATCACCATAATAGGGGCGAGCGCCCTGGTCGCACTGATCATATTTTTAAATGTTGTTTATATTACAATTTTATTTGGAGGCTATGGCCGGCTGGCGCCTCCGGCTCGATACGTCGTTGGAATTTTGGCGCCATTTCACCTCGTCAATAGTTATGGAGTATTTGCAACTATAACTAACCCGCGGTATGAAATTATCATTGAAGGAAGTAATGATGGCGAAACGTGGCTCGCCTACGAGTTTAGGTATAAGCCGGGAGATCTAGGGCGAGCGCCGCCTATAGTTGCGCCTCATCAGCCTCGTCTTGACTGGCAAATGTGGTTTGCCGCCCTGGGCAGCTATCAAAACTATCCCTGGTTTGAAAATTTTCTCCATCGCCTTCTTCAGGGCTCTCCGGATGTAATAAAGCTATTAGCCCATAATCCGTTTCCCCAGGGACCACCGCGATTTACACGCGCTCTTATTTATGAGTATACTTTTACGGATTTGGCGACTAAACAGAAAACAGGCGCCTGGTGGAAACGAGAGCTCCAGGGGCAATATTTTCCCACCATATCACTTTATAATAGGTAATTCGTAACCATTTATATTCCATGGTCTCATTAAGAATACTTTCCATTGATCAAAAGAATAGGTTAAAGTTATTAACACCGGTGATTCCTTGACAAATGAAGTATGATATATTATATTTGAATAGTTGAACAAATATAGAAATATATTCATTATGTTGTCTAAAAATGAAATTAAAAACAGCCAAAGGGGAATAACTAAAATTTCTCAAGAAATAGAGAAAAATAGTAATTTTTATTATCTTGGTTCTAATCCGACCAGACTTAAAATTATGTATTTGCTCAAGGGTTATCAAACCTTATGTCCGACTGATTTTTCTCAGATTTTAAATATTAGTATTAGCGCCATTTCTCATCAATTGAGTTTGCTTGAGAGATCAGGATTGGTAAAGAAATTAAGAATGGGTAGAATGATTTGTTATGCCGTGGTGAAGCAAAAGTCAAAATTTTTTTAGAGTATTAAATAATAAATTGATAAAAAATAAATAAATTATCACTATGAAAATAATTTTTACCATAATTATAGTTTTAGTAATAGCAGTCGGTTTTGTCTTTATCTATCAAAAATTTACAGACGATGATGAAGTTGATAAAACTATTGCGGTGGAGGAAGAGATAGAAGCAGATGTGGAAAATAGAGAAGAATTAGAGACACCTTCAACCATTACGGGAGAAGAAACAGAAGAAGTCGATTTAAAAATTTTAAGAACAAAAGAAATTATGGTTACAGATGGTGTACAACACAGCGTAGATTTAAAAGAAATCATGAGCGGCGGTCCGCCCAAGGATGGTATCCCTTCCATTGATAATCCAAAATTTATTTCCATTGATGAAGCAGATGAATGGTTAAAAGATGAGGAGCCAGGTATTTCTTTTTCCAGGGGTGATGTTCATAAATTTTATCCCTATCAAATTTTAGTTTGGCATGAACTTGTGAATGACACTGTGGACGGAGAACGAATTTTAGTCACCTATTGTCCCCTTTGTCTTTCTGGATTTATTTTTGATCCCTTGGTTCAGGACGAGAGAGTGGAGTTTGGCACTTCGGGGAAATTATGGAAGTCAAACCTAGTGATGTATGATCGAAAAACAGATCTGCTTTGGTCCCTAAGTTTGGGAGAGGCGATTATGGGTGAGATGACGGGAACAAAGCTCACTGTTCTACCATCAGATCAGATCAGATACAAGAACTGGAAACAAGTCCATCCCAATGGTCAGATTCTTTCCCGTAGCACCGGAGCGACTCGTTTTTACGGACGAAGCCCCTACGGAGATTATTTTTCAGTGACCAGTCTAGCCCTGCAATTAGTTGGTGGACAAAGAGATGATCGATTACCACCTGGTGCTTTTATTTTTGGAATCGTCATAAATGATAAAGCAAAGGCTTATTTAGTTGAAGCAATAAAAGATAAGGGGGAGTTGGAAGATGAATTTGAGGGTACAAATCTGTTATTGAGATACGAAAAAGAATTGGATGTGGTGAGGGTGTTTAAAAAATTATCAGATGGGACACTTGAGCGCATTAATCCTTTTTCTAATTTTTGGTTTTCCTGGGTGGCTGTTCATCCTCAAACTGAACTTTATAAATAAAAAAAGCCTCAAAGGGCCGATGGATTTTAATAAGATAAAATAAAAATTAAATGAGTTATTTATTTTATGGATGAATCAATTAACTTGATTATTCCGGCTTTTATTGCTGGTATCCTTACATTTCTAGCGCCCTGCACCTTGCCGTTGGTGCCGGCCTATTTGGGTTTTATCAGCGGTACTTCAGCTGAAAATATTAAGGATTCTACTAAAAAAGGACTTCGTTTAAAAATTTTTCTAAACGGCTTATTTTTCATGCTTGGGGTCACTATTATTTTTGTTTCATTTGGTATATTAGCTGGCCTGGCCGGGCAAGCCCTTAGTGCCTATCGTATTTGGTTCGTCCGCATCGGCGGTGTATTCGTGATTATATTTGGCCTGTTTATGGTGGGAGTACTTAAAATTCCCTTTTTTAATTCTCTCCTTGGCACCGAGCGGAGAATAAAACTTCCTTTTAAAATAACTCCTGGCAATCCATTGAGTTCGGTTTTACTCGGCGGCGCGTTTGCCACTGGCTGGACGCCGTGTGTCGGGCCCATTGTCGGAAGTATTCTTTTATTAGCCTCAGCCTCTTCGACGGCCCTGCAGGGCGGATTTTTACTTTTTGTTTTTTCCATGGGTCTAGCCATTCCCTTTTTAATCGTCGCCATAGGTTTTGGCAGGGCTATAACTACTATTACTAAGATTCAAAAATATCTGCGTTGGGTGGAAGTTATTGGCGGTGTATTCCTTATTTTACTCGGTCTGCTTTTATTCACTAATAATCTTAATTTACTGGTTGCCTATGGATTTCGGCTTTTCCAGTTTATTAATTACGATCGCTTACTTGATTATTTATAATAATTTTTATTATTAGATTATAATTAAATAACTTTAAATAGTATGAGTAAAAATGGTAAAAGAATTCTAGCTATTATTATTATTTTGTTACTTGGCAGCCAGTTTAGTTA
>JACZVN010000029.1 GCA_022572625.1 Patescibacteria group bacterium
GTTCACTGGAGCGTTATCAAATAGCAATATCATGCTAGGGGCTTGGCAGCATTTAGCTGTTACTTTTAATTCTGGAGTTGTAAAAATGTATCTAAACGGTTCAGAGGTTACTTGGACGCTTAGTGGAAACGCATTCTTATCAGCTTTAATTCCAAACTCAGAAGTTCTTTCAGTTGGAGCCTCAAGTAATGGAAGTAATAAATTTGATGGGAAAATTGATGAAGTTTCTGTATTTTTAAGAGATCTGAACACAACAGAAATTTCAACACTTTTTTATTCTTTTTAATTGCTTCCTGGCCTTCATAATCCTATGGCTGCACTTGACCTCATACAAGTCTATCTTCTTGCCTTTCCTTGCTATAATATCAATCTCCCCTAAGCTTCTTTTTTTAGTGGCAACTTTAACATTTATAGAAAGAGAATCATACTTGTGCTTTATCTTGTCTTTCAACTCAAGCACATACTTATCGTGTTTTGTCAGCTTTTGCTTGAAAGCCATTCTTCACATTTATATTCTAGGCAGGAACTATTTAAAGGTTTTGTTTAACTATAATTTAAGAAAATTAAATTTAATAAATTTACCATAATTCCATCCTTACATTTTTAAACTATAAGAATAAATAGTGAAAATAGTTATTAAAAAGAGGAGTAAAAGTGAAAATAATGCTACTAATAGTGAAAGTTGCTGTCTTTTTTGCTGGATCAGTAACGATTGGTTATGTTTTGGAAAAATTGCCTGAATGGACTGTTATCACCCCTTTGATTGTTGGTTTAAGTATAATCGTCGTAGCTCTTTACACCGTCGCTGCCATATTTTTTGTTCTCTGGCTGTTTTATAGCCTGGCTACGATTAATAAAAAGTAAATAAAAGTAAATAAGAATTTAATATTTCGAAAAGCATGCAAAAATAATGCATGCTTTTTTATTTTTAGCCTATAATAACGGTTCGAACATCGTCCAACTGAGAGGGTCTTTATTTTTTAAAATAAATAACTTATAATAGAAATATGAACACAAAAATAAGGTGCCAATGGGTACCGTCTGATCCACTTTACATAGATTATCACGATATCGAATGGGGTGTGCCTGTACATGACGATAAAAAGCTATTTGAATTTCTTATCTTAGAAGGAGCGCAAGCAGGGTTGAGTTGGTTGACGGTTCTTAAAAAGCGAGATAATTACAAAAAAGCCTTTGATAATTTTGATGCTAAAAAAATTGTAAAGTATGGCAAGAATAAAACCAGAGAATTACTTTCAAACAAAGGAATCATCCGCAACAGATTAAAAATTGCTGCCACAATTCAAAATGCGAAAGCATTCTTGGCTATTCAAAAAGAGTTTGGTAGTTTTGATGCATATATTTGGCAGTTTGTGGGAGGGAAACCAAAGAAAAATTTTCAAAAGAGTATTAAAAAAATTCCTGCCAAAACGCCTGAATCAGAGGCTATGAGTAAGGATTTACTTAAACGAGGATTTAAATTTGTTGGTCCTATAATCTGCTATGCTTTTATGCAAGCAGTGGGAATGGTAAACGACCATATTATGGAGTGTTTTCGGTATAATAAGATTTGAAGTTTATTTTTTTGATATTGACAATAGGGGAAAAATAAGCTATAATGTTAATAACAATTAAATAAAGGAGTGGGGAAATTGAATTATTAATAAACAAGTCATTAAATAAAAAAAAATATGGAAAATCCTTTTAGAAAAAAATATACACGGGAAAAATACGATAAGGCAGAGGAAGAGGGAAAAAAAGCTTCTGAAGAAGCGAAAAAACATCCTGGTCTTATGGTGCCTGGTAAGCCCACTATATCTCATGATTACATAGCTGTCGATAAGCGTATGCCAAGAGAACACCCTAGACCCGTATATCGAACATCAGCACAAGAAAGAAAATCGGAAAGGGCAGATATAAAAATTCAGCGGCTAAAAATAAGAGGGGAAAAAGAGGCTTATGTATTAGAAGCGAATTACAAAAAATTGGTACAAAAAGTAGAGGAAGCAAAACAAGCTTTACTTGAGTTTGAGAAAGATAAGTTAGGAATATCGGAAGAATAGGAAAGTACAGAAGAATAATTTTAGAGTTATAAATATTGAATTTTAATTAAAAATTAGGCCTATTTAGGCCTAATTTTTAATATTGACAAAAGGGGCAAAATTAGCTATAATCTGATCAGCGAGTTGAAAAAGGAGGAAAAAAATGAGTTCTAAATATTTTCCATATTCAGAACATATTTGTCATCATGTCTTTAATAAAGGTGGTTGTAATTTTTGTAGTTTTCATCTGATGAAAAATTGTGTTTCCGCAACGCCAGTGCCAATTAAACAAATGATTCAGCATTTTGATGCATTTATTAGCGATCAGAAAAATTATCAAGATATTTTGAAAAATGGTAGACTTTCAGTTGAACCCCAGGGTAGTTGGTTTTTAGAAGTACCTAAAGGTTTAAGACATCATATTTACCGTTTTGTAGAATTTCATGGCTTGGAATTGCATAGCCAGTGTCGGGCCACTTTGACTAATAAGAAAAAAGTTCAAACGGCTTTGAGTATCAGTATGAAAGCTAAGTATGGGCCGGATTTTGATAGGGATTTGTTGGAAAAGAATGTTCAGGCAACCCTTGAGTCGTTTAAGACTGAACTTAAACCCTATATGCTTATTTCCACTGGTCTTGAAGTGGCTAATAATGATGATTTAAAATTGATCAATAAAGGATGCCAGCTTAGTGATTTTGTTTCATTTTCCCGGTTTATTCGTTCCGGTGGGGCTAAATTAGGAGCTAATGTTTTAATGGCTCCGCCCTTAGTTTTAGATTCTGTTCGTAAGGCTCTGAAAACGGCTCAATACGCTTTTGATGTTTTAAAAGCGTCCGAGATTATGGTTGTTTCCTGTATTCCACGCATTGGATCCCTTGGTCACGCTTTATGGCGGCAGGGTAAATGGAATCCTATTTCGGCCACTGAAAGTGCTGAAATTTACTGGATGATTAAAGACTGGTATCCGGAAAAAACAGTTAAGCTTGATACAATGCGAGTTTACTGTTTTCATGGCAAGCACGGTTTAAAAATTAAAACCGAAAAACAAAAAATTAGCGCTAGAAAAAAAGTTAGAAAAATTGCTCAAGAAGTTTTTACTTCTTCATAATAAAGTTAGGCTTATTAAAAGCCTAACTTTTTCTATTGCCATCAGGGTAATTTTTTTGTAAAATAAAAATGTATGGATATATTTTCTCATGGTCTTTGGGCAAACCTTGCTTTTAGGGCCGGAAAGCAAACCAAGAGATTAGCCTTATTAGGAGCATTTTTTGGCGTCGTCCCGGATTTATTTTCTTTTGGTTTAGACTTTTTATTCAGCTGGACTGGTTTGGGTAAACTTTTAGGTATTCCTTTAATTTCTGGAAGCTGGAAGCTGGGTACGGTGATTATTCCAAATTATATTTTTGCTTCATACAATATTACCCACAGCCTAATTGTATTTCTAGCTATTTTTTTAATTGTCTGGCTTCTGCGTCGGCAGATTTTTTTCTGGCCTTTGGCTGGCTGGGGTTTGCATATTATTATTGACATTCCCACCCACAGCGCTCAATTTTTCCCCACCCCATTTTTATGGCCGATTTCCGACTATACGGTCAATGGCATTAGCTGGGGAATGCCCACTTTTCTTTTAACTAATTGGGTAATTTTAATTTCTATATACATCTGGTTGGTCTTTTTTAAAGATCGGCCGCGGTCAAAGGTAAATTAAACTTTATTCTCATCTTAAAAGTATGGAAAAACAATTTCAAGATTTAATAAAAAAAGTAGATAAAAAGTTTAAGCCAATTTCAATTTTTCTCTATGGTTCAAGGGCTCGGACAGATTTTCTTGAATATAGTGATTATGAAGTCGGCCTTTTATATTCTAGTAAGCAAGAGATTTCTAGAACTGAATTAAAAAAATTTAATCCGATTAAGAGTATAATTTTTTATCCCTTTGAATACGAAAGTTTTTTAAAATATATAATTGATACTCCTTTTCCAGAAATTATTTATTTTAGAGAATTGATTTTGGGCGGGAAAACAATTTCAGGCCAAAAGGTGATTGAGGAATTAAAACCGCCGCCGATTAAGATTTTAGATTTACTGCAAAGGATCAGTTTTGATATCGGCGTTGCTTTTGCCGCCGTCTTATCTTACCGTCGGGGAGATTTAATCACCGCCGGTATGGAATTTTCCAAATCTTGTTTATTTGGCATTCGTTGTCTTATTATTTTACAGCATAAGGCATTTCCTTTGAATTATGATGAAATATATCAAGCTTCCTTAAAATTAAAACTGGGGCCATATTCTCAAGTCGTGAAACACGCCCTGGATGTCCGTCAAGGAAAAAAGCTATCAGAGGCATCTATTTATCACAATATTTCTTTGCTTAATGAAATGGTAAAAGAAAAGATCCTGGAAGTGTTTGAAAAAAAGGGGAATATTATTGTCTTAAACTAAATAGTATAAAAATGAAATTTTCAAATAATCTACAATTAGCCATCAAAGCGGCCCAAGCCGCTGGATTGGTTATGGTTAAAGGATACGGTCATATTAAAAAGATTCAAAAAAAAGATGGTGATCTGAATTTTGTGACCGATGTTGATAAAAAATCTGAAAAAGTTATTATTGATATTTTAAGTAAAGAAACTGATTTTAGTATCTTAAGTGAAGAAATCGGCGAAATTAAAAAAAATGAAGAGGCTCTTTGGGTTATTGATCCGATTGATGGCACGACTAATTTTGCGCGTGGTTTACCAATTTTTTGTGTGTCCATTGCCCTACTCAAAGAAAAAGAAGTGCAGTTAGGAGTCATCTTTAATCCAATTACTAATGAATGTTTTTTTGCGGAAAAAGGTCAGGGCGCTTATTTAAATGATAAAAGAATTACGGTTTCAAATAGGCGCGACCTTTCTGAATTAATTATTTTTGTAGATTATGGATACTCTAAAAAAGATAGGGAAATAGGTGCTCAGGTTATCAGTAATTTAAATAAATTTTGTTCTACTAGAATCATTGGTTCCATGGCCCTTGGATTATGCTATGTAGCTAAAGGATCGGTTGAGGGATTATTAGATGTGGGGGCTGAATTATGGGATTATGCCGCCGGTCTTCTTTTAGTCAAAGAGGCGGGTGGAAAAGTCACTAACTGGGAGAATCAAGAATTCAATTTAGATAAAAAATTTCTTTTTGCTTCCAATGGAGTTATTCATGATACAATTATTAAGAATATTAGTTCTTTATTTCCATTAAAGAGATCTTGACAAAATGATTTTTCGCGTTATTCTATAGTCAAACATAGTTTTTTAAAAGGAGGAATGAGATGGAATTAAAATTTGAGGATTTTAAAAATCCAATGTTTAATGTTTCTTTAGTTAAACGGAAACTGGAAGACTGGGTTGAAGATGGCCAGGTCTTAGAAGAGGGCCAAACATATTTTGACGGAGTAACTTTCACTGACAATTTTAGACAAGTCGGCTTTACTTATTGGCCGGAAGACCGAAAGCTAACAATAGCTTGTTTAACGGCTGATAAAAAAAGCGTGGAATTATTTGCCGGCCAGATAGAATCAATGGAAGAGTTTGAAATAGCGATTAAAAAGGCTGACCAAAAGATTACCCGAAGAAAACTAAAAGTGATTACGTTAAAACAGGCTAATAAAGGGTCATCATAAATAAAAAAAACGAGATTAAATCTCGTTTTTTAATTGAAGAAATTTTTAATCCTGCTCTAGTTAAATACAAAAAAACAAAAAAACCAATTACGTTATTTTTAGCAATAGCGTTTGGTTTTTTTACTATTGCCTCATCATTGGTCTTAATAGGAACAAAATTAGCAAACAAAAAATTAATACTGATATTCAACCATCGCCTAAAGGTAGAAAAACAAGATTCACAAAAGACAAACGGTTTATCTGATTTTAAAAAACACCTCCAGAATGATATAATAAAACTTGAAAATAAACAGCTAACAACAACAT